>CAVHWG010000195.1:0-11050 GCA_963639645.1 Firmicutes bacterium TM09-10
CTTCTGGACCGTCTGACATTAAATCATGACCGGCTTGTCGGTATGGCGGACGGACTTCGCCAGATTGCGGAACTTGACGATCCGATCGGCGAAGTATTATCTATGAAAAAGCGTCCGAATGGACTGGTGATTGGCCGCAGACGTGTCCCGATCGGCGTGATCGGCATCATTTTTGAGGCACGCCCGAACGTGACTTCCGATGCGTTCGGTTTATGCTTTAAATCCGGTAACTGTGCGATCCTCAAGGGTGGAAGTGATGCTATCCATTCGAATATTGCCATCGTATCGGCGATGCAGGAGGCACTTCGTACGATGAACATTCCGGATGGTGTGCTCAGTCTGATCGAGGCGACCGACCATGAGACGACCGGAAAGTTTATGAAGATGAAACAGTATGTGGATCTTCTCATCCCGAGAGGCGGAAGAGGACTGATCCAGACCGTTGTCAATGAGGCTACCATCCCAGTCATCGAGACCGGAACTGGAAACTGTCATGTCTACGTGGATGATTCCGCGGATTTTGATATGGCGGTCAACATTATAAAGAATGCCAAGACGCAGCGTATCGGTGTCTGCAATGCGTGCGAGTCGATCGTTGTCAACCGCACGATCGCCAAGGATTTCCTTCCGAAGCTGTATGCGGCACTCAAAGAGTATGATGTGCAGATGCGCGGCGATGATACCGCAGTTGAGTGTCTGGGCGACCAGCCGCTTGTGATTCCGGCAACCGAGGAAGACTGGGGAACCGAGTATCTGGATTATATTATGTCGGTCAAAGTGGTGGATACGATCGATGAGGCGATTGAACACATCAATCGCTATAATACATCCCATTCCGAGACGATCGTCACCGAAAATTACGATCATGCACAGCAGTTCTTAAATGAGATTGATTCTGCCTGTGTTTATGTAAATGCATCAACGCGTTTCTCGG
Source organism: Firmicutes bacterium TM09-10 (assembly GCA_963639645.1). Lineage (GTDB taxonomy): Bacteria > Bacillota > Clostridia > Lachnospirales > Lachnospiraceae > Roseburia. The sequence continues at coordinate 935 of CAVHWG010000195.1, forward strand.
ACGGAAACGAATTTGGATTTGGTGCGGAGATCGGAATCAGTACACAGAAGCTGCATGCGCGCGGTCCTATGGGACTTGAGGCGCTTACCAGCTACAAATACATTATTTACGGTAACGGACAGATCCGTCCGTAAATCTGTTTGATACAGAAAAATTTTGTTATGCAGTGTGAGAGACTCCCGGTATTTATAAATGCGATTTTAGGTGGAATTACTGAATTTGGTAGCGCTTTCGTTTTCCCTTAATTTTTGTGTACGACAACGTTTGAACCATTCCGTGGCGGTGTTCGCCGGACACAGATGCGCTCGCGATTTTTAGCCTGCCTAAATGGACGTCCTCAGGAAGTCGCTATGAGCCGCCGCGACCAAACTCGCTTCGTGTTTATTGGAACGCCACCACGCTGTGTTGCTCACAAACATGTGGTCCAGCGGCGGCACGTTTCCTTCGAACGTCCATTAAGGCAGACACAAAATCACTCGGACGCAGTCTGTGTCTCGGCGAACAGCCGCTTTCGGAATTGTCCAAACTTTGGCGGACAGAAATCATAGAAAAAGGGAAAACAAAAGTGCACCAAATTCGTGATTCCGAATAACCAGTATTTATAAATGCCGAGAGTTGATCACACGTTGTTTGAGAAAATTTTATGAGTAAAAGTTTTAGACAAGGATTAGAGTAAGAGGTAAATATGAGAGACTTAGAAGCAAGTGGGCTTAGCGGAGCGGAAGAGACCAGGCTCCAGTATGATTACATTGAAAAGACAAAAGGCTATGTTAAGGCGAAAGAAGAAGAACTCGGCCGCAAACTGACCTGTTGCGTGAAGACATTCGGATGTCAGATGAACGCGAGAGATTCCGAGAAACTGGTCGGTATTCTGACGGATATCGGTTACGTGGAGAGTGAGGATGAGCATGCGGATTTCGTGATCTACAACACCTGTACAGTCCGCGAGAATGCGAATAATAAAGTGTACGGCAGACTTGGCTATCTGTCCAATTACAAGAAGAAAAATCCGCATATGATGATCGCTTTGTGCGGATGTATGATGCAGGAACCGACCGTAGTTGAGAAGATCCGTAAGTCATATCGCTTTGTCAACCTGATTTTCGGAACCCATAACATTTATAAATTTGCGGAATTATTATGCCGAAGCATGGAATCCGATTCCATGATCGTTGATATCTGGAAAGATACGGACAAAATCGTTGAGGATCTGCCAATCAAGCGTAAATTCTCGTTTAAGTCGGGCGTCAACATCATGTTCGGCTGCAATAATTTTTGCAGCTACTGTATCGTACCTTATGTAAGAGGCCGTGAGAGAAGCCGTGAGCCGAAGGATATTATCCGTGAGATCGAAGGACTTGTTGCGGACGGTGTATGTGAGGTTATGCTGCTCGGACAGAATGTAAACTCTTACGGAAAGAATTTAGAGAATCCTGTGACATTCGCAGAATTACTGCGTGAGGTCAATAAAATTGAGGGATTAAAGAGAATCCGTTTTATGACTTCCCATCCGAAGGATCTGTCGGATGATCTGATCCTTGCAATGAAGGAGTGCGATAAAGTATGTAAGCACATGCATCTGCCGCTCCAGTCCGGAAGTTCAAGAATCCTTAAGATCATGAACCGTCATTACGATAAGGATCAGTATCTTGAAATCGTTCGAAAGCTTCGTGAGGCGATTCCGGATATCGCTTTGACAACAGATATCATCGTTGGATTCCCGGGAGAGACCGAGGAAGACTTTATGGAGACACTTGAAGTTGTAAAGCAGGTGGAGTACGACAGTGCGTTTACCTTCATCTATTCCAAGAGAACCGGAACACCGGCTGCTTCGATGGAGAATCAGTGTGATCCTGCGGAAGTAAAGGCGCATTTTGACATGCTGCTGAAAGAAGTACAGCAGATCAGCACACGTAAAGCGATGGAACTCGAGGGCAAAGTCGTGGAAGTGCTTGCGGAAGAGCCAAATGAGCAGGATGAGACACTGATCACCGGACGTCTGGCAAACAACGCGGTTGTGCATTTTCCGGGCGATGCAAGCATGATCGGCAAATTGTTTGTGGTAAGATTAAACGAGTGCAAAGGCTTTTATTATCTGGGAGAAGTTGTAGCGGATGCGTAGAAGATTTGGCAGAAACGACAGAATCTTTATCGGAATTCTGGCCGCTGTCTGTGTGATTGTTTTTGTTGCGTTTTCGGTGTTGAATCGAAGTCACGGAAGTACGATCGTCATTACAAGAGACGGCGAACTTTACGGAACCTACGATCTGTCGAAGAATCAGACAATCGAGATTGAGAATATAGATCATGAGGTGACGAATACGTTGCAGATCAAAGACGGTGAAGCGAAGATGATCGAGGCAGACTGCCCGGACAAGCTTTGCATGCATCAGAAAGCAATCTCGATATCCAAAGAGAATATCGTCTGTCTTCCGAATCGGATCGTCGTCACGGTTGAGGCTGACAATAAAGAAGGTCTTGACGGATTTGCACAGTAGTTAGAAAGAAGGATTTTGGCGGTGGAAAAGCAGAATCGAAATCGGATACACAAGACTGCCTATATCGGACTGTACCTTGCGGTTGCACTTATATGCAGCTACATTGAGACGCTGATCCCGTTTTCATTCGGAATACCGGGAGTAAAACTCGGGTTGACCAATATTGTAATCGTGCTGATGCTTTACACGGTCGGTACGAAAGAATCGCTTCTGGTATCGGTGCTCCGCGTGATTCTGGTCGGTTTTCTGTTTGGGAATCTGTTCAGCATTTTGTATTCGCTGGCGGGCGGTCTGCTCAGTTTTGTTGTGATGGCATTGTTGAAACGAACGGACAGGCTCGGATGTGTTTCAGTCAGCGTAGCGGGCGGAATCAGCCATAATATCGGACAGATTCTTGTGGCGGCAGTTATTGTCAATAATTTTAATATTATGTTTTACATTCCGGTGCTGCTGATCGCAGGACTGCTCACCGGACTTGTGATCGGAATTCTGGTGCAGGAACTGATCGTGCGTCTTCCGAAACTTCAAAAGAACTAAGAGGAGAGTATTCATGTACGCTTACATCAAAGGCGAACTTGCGGAAATCAATATCGACCATATTGTTATCGAGACCGGAGGAATCGGTTATCAGATCTTTATTCCGGGACAGACATTTGAATATCTGCCGGCGATCGGCGAAGAATTAAAGGTCTATACCTATCTGTATCTTCGTGAGGATGCGATGATCCTGTACGGATTTCTGACGAAAGATGATCTGGAACTGTTTAAGCTTCTGATCTCGGTCAGCGGAATCGGTCCGAAGGGCGGATTGGCAATCCTTTCGACGTTGGATGCGGATGATCTTCGCTTTGCGGTATTATCAGGAGATGCGAAGGCAATCTCCAAGGCACCGGGCGTCGGTGGCAAGACCGCACAGAGAGTAATTCTTGAATTGAAAGATAAGATGTCGCTTGAGGATGCGTATGAGAAGAAAACGCAGCATGTACAGGAGGCGGCGAATGCTTCGGCGGCAGGCTCGGTCAAAAACGATGCGGTGCTTGCACTTACGGCTTTGGGCTACTCGTCAACGGAAAGCCTCAAGGCGGTATCGCGTGTGGAGATTACGGATACAATGGATGTGGAGGATGTCCTGAAAGCGGCACTAAAGCATATATTGTAATCATAAAGTTTGGAAACGTGGAATAAGATTGATAGTTAGCAGGTTGGAAATTAGCAGATGGAAAAACGAGTGATTTCTACCCGGATGCAGGAGGAAGATTACAAGATCGAATCATCCCTCCGCCCTCAGAAACTTGAGGATTACATCGGGCAGGAGAAGATCAAAGACAATATGAAAGTCTATATCGAGGCGGCAAAGGCGAGGGGGGAATCATTGGATCACGTTCTCTTTTACGGACCTCCGGGACTTGGAAAGACAACCCTTGCCGGTATTATCGCAAATGAGATGGGAACGCATCTGAAGGTAACTTCCGGTCCGGCGATCGCAAAACCGGGAGAGATGGCGGCGATTCTTAATAATCTTGCGGAGGGAGATATCCTTTTCGTGGATGAGATTCACCGGTTAAACCGTCAGGTGGAAGAAGTTTTATATCCGGCGATGGAGGACTATGCGATTGATGTGATGATCGGAAAAGGCGAATCTGCCCGATCTATCCGGCTGAATCTGCCTGAATTTACGCTGGTTGGCGCGACAACGCGTGCCGGAATGCTTTCTGCGCCTCTGAGAGACCGTTTCGGCGTGGTCAGTCATATGGAATATTACACCGTCGATGAGTTGAAATCGATCATTTTGCAGTCGGCCCATGTACTGGATGTGGCGATCGACGATAAAGGTGCGTTTGAGCTTGCACGCCGTTCCAGAGGAACGCCACGACTTGCAAATCGCCTGTTAAAGCGTGTGCGTGATTTTGCAGAAGTCAAATATGACGGTAAGATTACCTACGAAGTAGCTGCGTTTGCTCTGGATCTGCTTGAAGTTGATAAGATGGGACTTGATCAGAATGACCGCAATATCATTCTGACGATCATTGATAAATTTGCCGGTGGTCCGGTCGGACTCGATACACTTGCTGCATCGATCGGCGAGGATTCCGGAACAATCGAGGATGTCTATGAGCCATACCTTGTGAAAAACGGTTTTATCAACCGCACACCGAAGGGACGTGTGGCAACCGACTTTGCGTACGAACATTTCAACCGGACGCGGGAATAGCCGCTGATTGGATGTGTTATTTCATAACAAGTGGTTGCTTTTGTACAGTTAAGAGATTATAATACAACATATAGTGGATAAAGAACTGGAGGATACGACATGTCAGCCAAAACAAGTGCCGAAGTGGTAATTGATGGAAAAGTATATACATTGAGCGGTTATGAGGGAGAGGAATATCTCCAGAAGGTAGCGGCTTATATCAATAACAAGATCAACGAATTTGAGGCGATCGAGGACTACCGTCATATTCCGCTGAATATGAAGAACACTCTGATTCAGCTGAATATTGCGGATGACTATTTTAAGGCGAAGGCACAGGTTGAGAAACTGGAGCGTGACATGGAGAATAAGGACAAGGAACTTTATGATCTCAAGCACGATCTGATCTCCAACCAGATCAAGACCGAGAGTGCGGAATCTTCCATGAAGGAACTCGAGGCGGAAAATAAGGAACTTCTGCTGAACAAGGCAAGACTGGAAGCCGCTTTGGAAGACAAATTGCTTGGAAACAAAACTTCCACAACATCGGATGCAAAGAAAGAATAATGTGTGGGCTGTCGCATATGCGGCAGCTTTTTTCACTCTTTTGTGTATTTAATACAAACTTAAGGAAATAAAAGCAGAATCAAAAGAAATTTTATAGTATAATGGGACTCATGAATAACGAAACTTTAAGAGAGAATATAAAGACAAAATTGGATGAAAGAGAGCGTGGCTTTGAGCTGTTGGCACCAGCGGGATCGTTTGAAATCTTTAAAGCGGTGATCACAGCCGGGGCGGATGCGGTCTATGTGGGCGGCGACATGTTCGGCGCGCGTGCGTATGCGAACAATTTCAGTTCGGAAGAATTGCTGGAAGCAATCGATTATGCACATCTGCATGGTGTCAAAGTTTATCTGACGGTCAACACGCTCTTGAAAAATACAGAGCTGACACGCCGACTCTACGATTATCTTCTGCCTTTTTATAAACAGGGGATCGATGCGGTACTTGTGCAGGATATGGGCGTATTTTCCTTTATCCGTGAAAGATTTCCGGATCTGCCGATCCACACGAGTACACAGATGACCGTGACCGGTGTGGAGGGGGCAAGACTGATGCAGCGACTCGGTGCGGAGCGCGTCGTGATGGCACGTGAGGTGTCACTTCAGGAAATGAAAAGGATCTATGAAGAGACGGGCGTGGAGCTTGAAGCATTTGTACACGGTGCATTGTGTTACTGTTATTCGGGGCAGTGTCTGCTCAGCAGTATGCTCGGCGGACGAAGCGGTAACAGAGGACGCTGTGCACAGCCTTGCCGTCTGGCATATTCGGTTTTTGATGAGCATCATAAAATGTATGAAAAAGACAGCTTTGTATTAAGTCTTAAGGATATGTGCGGAATTGAGGATCTGGAGAAGCTGTGGGATGCCGGTGTCTACTCGCTCAAGATCGAGGGACGAATGAAGCAGGCACCTTATGCGGCGGGAGTGGTATCGTATTACCGCAAATACATCGATCGCTTTCTGGAGAAAAAGAAGCAGGAGAAGATATCAAAGTCCGATATGCAGGATATCCTGGATCTGGGCAACCGCTGCGGTTTTACAGACGGATATTACAGTAAACAGAATGGACCGGATATGGTTACTTTTGTCAAGCCAAGTTATGCAAAGACAAATGAGAAATTACAGAATACAATAATCGATCGTTTTGTGGGGCACGAAGACAAGATTCCTGCAAGCGGAAGCCTGACGCTTCACCTCGGACAACCGGCAGTATATGAACTGACATGCGGCATGCATAAGGTACAGGTAACCGGAAATGAAGTGTTAGCTGCGGAGAAAAAGCCACTGAATGCGGATGATCTGAAAGCACGTATGGCTAAAACCGGAGATACACCTTTTGACATGGATGAGATCCATGTTGTGATGGATGAGAATGTCTTTCTTCCGGTCGGAGCGCTCAATCAGCTTCGCAGAGAAGCGACGGAGCAGCTTTTGGAAGAGATGTTATCTTCGTATCGAAGAAGTGAAGTTTTACAGGATGGTGAACCGGCTGCAAACAGTGTCCAAAAGAGTGATCATGCCACGAATACATCGGAACACGCACCGGAAGATAAGGAGCCGCGTTACAGCTGCCTGATCGAGAATCGTGCGTTGCTATCCGAAATCTTAAACCGGGGCTGGATCAGCCGTGTGTATCTGGATTTCGGAGCTTACCGTTGGAACCATTTTCCCAATGAACTTTCTGGGGATATTAAGACAATACGTGCTGCCGGGAAAGAAGCGTATTTTGCGTTACCGCGCATTTTCCGGGCGAAGGCATCGGATTTGTTTGACCGCTATAAGGAAGAGTGGGAAAACTTAGCGTTAGATGGTGTGCTGGTAAGAAATTATGAGGAACTTTCCTCCGTAGAAACCTATTTTGGAGAGAAAGATGTTGCGATCGACCACAATCTTTATACTTACAATGATCGAGCATCCGGATTCTTTGATACATTGAAAATCAGCGCAAATACCGTTCCGCTGGAACTTAACCGCAAAGAGATCCTTCATCGTGATAATCTCAGAAGTGCGATGGTCGTATACGGTTACTACCCGCTTATGACGACGGCACCTTGCGTGCATGCGAATACGCGCGGATGTGACAGAAAGCCGGGACTGTGTTTCCTGAAGGATCGTTATAAAGTGGAATTTCCGGTTAAAAATTACTGCGACGCGTGCTACAATGTCGTATATAATTCGCTTCCGGTCATGCTTTTTGCCAATATGAGAGAATTAAAAGCGGGCGGTATGCGGGAATTTCGCGCGGATTTTACGATAGAAACGGTAAAACAGGCAAAAGAGGTATTGAATCTGATGGAAGCGTTTGCAGACGGAAGAAGCGAATACCCGGCAGAGTGGAAGGATCGTTACACGAACGGTCACTATAAAAGAGGAGTCGAATAATTATGGTGCATTTGATCGTGCAGGCATCCAAGTATCTGATGATCCTGTTGTTTATGATCTATACATATGAGTGTTTTCATGTGTTCAAATACGAGGGAGATGTCGAGGAACAAAAGCATATTTACGGAGTACAGAGAGGACTGCTTTTTGCCATCCATTTTGATGCATTTCTTGTGCTTTATCTGACGACGCAGAATGTGCAGATGATCGGATTTTATCTGATGCAGCTTGTGGTGCTTCTTGCAATGTTTGCGTCGTACCATCTGTTGTATAAACAGGCCTCCGAGCTGGTGCTCAACAATATGTGCATGCTGATCGCCATCGGATTTATCATCTTAACGCGCCTTTCTTTTGAAAAAGCGTTCCGTCAGTTTATTTTCGTATGTGCAGGCATGTTCATCGGACTTCTGATCCCATTGGTGCTGCAGAATATGTCATTATTCCGGAAACTGACCTGGGTGTACGCGGTATTTGGAATCGGCGCACTTGCGGTCGTTGCGGTTGCTGGACAGACGAGTTACGGTGCAAAACTTTCCATCTCGATCGGAGGAATCGCAATCCAGCCGTCCGAGTTTGTAAAGATTATTTTTGTGATGTTTATTGCATCGATGCTGTATAAAAGACAGGATTTTCATCAGCTTATGATCACCAGTATCGTGTCGGCAGTGTTTGTGCTGGCACTGGTTGCATCAAAGGATCTGGGAGGTGCGTTGCTTTATTTCTTCACCTATCTGGTCATGATCTATGTTGCGACGCGCAAGTTCGCATATTTCGGAGCGGGACTCGGGCTTATGACAGCTGCTGCATTTATCGGATACAAGGTTTTTTCCCATGTGCAGACGCGTGTCCTCGCGTGGTCCGATCCTCTTAGCGTGATCGATAATGCGGGGTATCAGATCTGTCAGTCGCTTTTCGCGATCGGAACAGGAGGATGGTTCGGACTCGGGCTGAATCAGGGCATGCCGAACAAGATCCCGGTCGTATCGAAAGACTTTGTTTTTGCGGCAATCTCCGAGGAGATGGGCGGTGTGTTTGCGCTCTGCCTGATCATGGTCTGCGTGAGCTGTTTCTTTATGATCATGAATGTGGCGATGCTGCTGAAAGACAATTTCTACCGTCTGACGGCGGTGGGACTCGGGACACTCTATGCATTGCAGGTATTCTTAACGATCGGCGGTGTAATCAAGTTTATTCCGTCCACAGGAGTGACACTTCCACTTGTCAGCTACGGTGGAAGTTCGCTGCTTTCCACAATGATCGTATTTGGTATGATACAGGGACTTTATATTGCTAATGCAAATCAGAATACGAATGCTTTAAAACAAAAAAAATCCAAAAGACGAAAGCAAAATACATAACTTTTTATATTCGGGAAGCTCCTTTTGTAATGCAGAAGGATTGTAATGCAGAAGGAGCTTTTACCATATAAATACGACATATCATACGGCACATTTTGGATATTTCTAAAAAATCTCAAAAAAAATCTAATTTTCCGTGAATTCCATATGAAATTTTCCAGGTATTTCATTTTCGGACAGAATGTTAAAATTCTGTTAAATCGAAAGGGAGGTACCGATTATGGCAAAGTCAAAAAAGTCAAATCCGGCGTCGGCACAGTCGCTCGCCAAAAAGAAATCGGATATGGAAGGGAAAAAACTGTTTCTTTTAATTCTTCCGTTTTTAATTCTATCATTTTTATTTTCGTATTTTCCGTTACATGGATGGGTCTACGCGTTCTTTGACTATCGAGCGCCACTGAAGCTTTCGCAGTGTGAGTTTGTGGGACTGAAATGGTTTAAAACTTTGTTTGCAAATCCGACACAGGTAAAGCAGTTATTACAAGTTATGAAAAATACATTTGCAATGAGTCTGCTTGGAATTGCAACTTCATTTTTGCCGGTTTTGTTTGCAGTATTCCTTAACGAGATCAAATGCAAGTGGTTTAAGAATCTGGTACAGACTCTGACAACGCTTCCGAACTTTATCAGTTGGACACTGGTATATGCGGTTGCATTCAGCTTGTTCTCCACAACAGGTATGGCGAACTCTGTATTACAGAATTTAGGGCTGATCACAGAGCCGATCAAGTTTTTGGATAGCGGCAATCATGTATGGCTTTCCATGATCCTGTGGTCCACATGGAAGGGATTAGGATGGGGCGCAATCATGTATCTGGCAGCGATCGCCGGTATTGATCAGGAGATGTTCGAAGCTGCGAGAGTGGATGGAGCCGGAAGATGGGCAATTATTAAAAATATTACGATTCCATCGATCCTTCCTACCTATTTTGTTATGTTAATGCTTTCCATTGCCAACTTCTTAAACAATGGTATGGATCAGTATTTTGTATTTCAGAACTCATTTAATAAATCTTCGATCCAGGTACTCGACCTGTATGTTTATAACATTGGTATGACCGGAAAAAGCATGTCGCTCGCGACTGCGATCGGTATCTTAAAGAGTCTGGTCAGTGTGACAT
>CAVHWG010000196.1:0-2587 GCA_963639645.1 Firmicutes bacterium TM09-10
CCGGTGTCGTCCGCCTTAGAATATCAAGAATCTAAGTCGCCAAACCCGAATTTGCGAATGACAGCGGCAGCCTCCACCATATTGCGAAGGCTCGCATCGGTCTCCTCAACGCCTCGAGTCTTTAATCCGCAATCCGGATTTACCCAAAGCTTATCCCGCTCAATCTTTGTGAGCATGATCTGCAACGCATTGACGATCTCCTCCACCGACGGAACACGAGGGGAATGGATATCATATACGCCCGGTCCCACCTCGGTTTCAAAGTGATTTTCTCTCAATGAATCAAGAATCTGCAAGTCGGAGCGCGATGCCTCGAAAGTAATGACATCCGCATCCATATCATCAATGGCAGGAATGATGTCCGTAAATTCGCTGTAACACATATGCGTGTGGATCTGTGTCTCCGGTTTTACGCCGCTGTGTGTCAGGCGGAATGCCGGAATTGCGAAGTCAAGATATTCAGTATACCAGTCGGATCTGCGGAGCGGTAACTTTTCTCTTAATGCCGCCTCATCGATCTGGATGATCCTGATTCCGTTCGCCTCCAGATCAAGAACCTCATCCCGGATTGCCAAAGCGATCTGCGAGATGGACTCTCTGATCGAGATATCCTCGCGCGGGAATGACCAGTTTAAGATGGTTACCGGTCCGGTTAGCATTCCTTTCATGATCTTATTGGTCAGGGACTGCGCATAGACGGACCACTCCACAGTGATCGGATTCTTGCGGTACACATCGCCCCAGATGATCGGAGGCTTCACACAGCGTGTTCCATAGGACTGTACCCATGCCTTTTCGGTGAACAGGAATCCCCCCAACGCCTCGCCGAAATACTCGACCATGTCGTTTCGCTCATACTCGCCGTGCACCAGTACGTCCAGCCCGATCTCTTCCTGCCACTTCACGCACTCGGCGATCTTGTCTTTGTTGAACTGCACATACTGCTCCTTCATGATCTCTCCCTTGCGGTATGCGCTTCGATTCGCTTTCACATCCTTCGTCTGCGGGAACGAGCCGATCGTTGTGGTCGGGAACTCCGGCAATCCGAATTCTTTCTTCTGCAACGCCTGACGCTTGCTCCGCTTCGGCAGTCTCTCATAATCTTTTTCTGTCACCCTGGCGAGCCGGTCTGTCACTGCCTGATTTTCACAGTCGCGTTTTCCGGCAAAAAGCGCATGATTCTTTTGATATGCCGCTTCGGATGCACGATCCGTCTTCTCTGCAAGTTCGCTCAGTTCCCGAAGTTCCTCAAGCTTCTCCTCAGCAAACGCAAAATGCAATGTATATGCCTCGCTCAATCGGCTCTCATTCTTTAATGTATAAGGAACATGAAGCAGCGAGCAGGAAGTCGACAACACAACACGGATATTCTTAGCCAAAAGCGCATCGAGCACCTGCAACGTCTTATCATAATGATTGCGCCAGATGTTCTTGCCGTTTACAAGTCCCGCAAATAAGATCTTATCCTCCGGAAATCCGTTTCTCTCGATCAGATCAAATGTCTGCTTTCCTTCGATAAAATCCAGTCCGATTCCATCAAAAGGCATAGAAACCAGATCCAGATAAACATCCCTGACATCTCCGAAGTATGTCTGGATCAGAACTTTGCATGACTTCTTTGCTGCCAGCAGCAGATCATAAATCTTATGGAATAATCTGATATCCTTCTCGTCCATATCCCACACGAGCGCAGGCTCCTCAAACTGCACCCATGTAATGCCGGACGCATCGCATTTTGCAAGGATCTGCTGATAGGCTTCCACGATCGCTTCCACATAATCCGCTTCCGTTTTGCTTCCTGTATAGCGACAGAGTTTGAGCATCGTATACGCACCGGTCACGACCGGCTTCGTCTCGATCCCGAGCGCTTTTGCCTCATTGTACTCATCCCACAGTTTATTTCCGGAAATTTGAATAACCGTATCATCCTCGACCTCCGGCACAAGATAGTGGTAGTTGGTGTTAAACCACTTCTTCATCGCCAGCGCCTTCACATCCCCGGACTCTCCCTGATAGCCACGCGCCATCGCAAAGTAGGTGTCAGGCTCCGGCAGATTTAATTTCCGGTAGCGTTCCGGTACGATGCCAAGAAGCACTGCTGTATCAAGAACGATATCGTAAAAAGAAAAATCATTGCTGGAAATATAATCGATTCCGGCATTCTTCTGTGTCGTCCAATGCGTTTTGCGTAAATTTTTCGCTGTCTCTAATAATTCTGCTGCCTCAATTTCTTTTCGAAAATACTTTTCCGAGGCAAACTTTAATTCCCTTAATGAGCCAATTCTCGGGAATCCGATCACTGATGTCTGCATAATATCCTCCAAATTCAAATTAGTTAGTTTGTTTCACTCATTATAATTGGAAAGACTTTTTTTGCATAATACATAAAAACCGCAGTTATCCATAGGTTAAATCTATGAATAATGCGGCTTTTCGCTTTCGTCCACAAGCAGTTTTTTTAATTTCTGCGCTGCGGCACTCATCGGGCGTCCCGAATCATAAACCATACTCACAAAACGATTCGGAATCGACTCCGCTAAAGGGATCGGCACGATCTCCTGCTTCCTTATCTCCTCCTGCGCCATAC
>CAVHWG010000197.1:0-17120 GCA_963639645.1 Firmicutes bacterium TM09-10
ATATACATAAGCAACATTCCCATCGCAAACCAGAACAATGTATATCCCCAGATTCTACGCATTTTCCCACCAAAAAAGCATATATTACTTCTAATATATGCTTTCGGTTCATAAACTATCCTGTTTTAAATCAGCAAATTACTCTTCTTTTGCGTCCTCATCCTCAGTCTTGTCAGGATCAACGTCCTCGAACGTCAATTCCTCGTCATCCTTGCCTTTGCAGGAAGTGAATTTATTGACAAAATCCGGAACCATGTCAAGGATTTTGGTCATGCTGTCCTGATTCTTGATGTTGACGAGCTTTGTCACTCCGTTCTGGATCACAAGTACAGCGCTCGGATTGATCTTGCCGCCCATACCGCCGGCTCCGTTGTTCTTCTTTTCCTGCGAGAAAGCGCCCGCAGCAACACCGAACGATACATCGACAAGTGGAAGGATGATCGTATCCCCGATATGCACCGCATCCCCGACAACGGTCTTGGTCGTGATGAAGCTGTCCATTCCTTTGAATAATGATTCCACTGTATTGTTAAAGCTGTTATCTGCCATCTGTTCGTCCTCCTATCCCATGTCTATGCCTTCATAGCCTTAAATTCATTATATAATTTTCGGCAGTCCTTATCAAGAAGCAAACCGAAAATCAGTTTCAAAAGTGAAAAACCGAGTATCCGTCCTTTCACATCAAAATCCGCATCTGCATACGCATTGTCTGCCGTAAAATCCGGATGTACATTCCAACGGTTCTGATAACCGATCGGGAACATGGCAAGAATACCAAGAATCTGTGCCGTCGTGTCCGGTGAACCGGTCGAATATTCCAGATTAAGTTTCAAACGGTGCGGCATCAGTATTTTAAGAAGCTGCCTGATTGAAGTTTTCACCTTTGTGAAAGCCCGCTTATGACTTTCATCTGTAAGAAGCCGCTTAATTTTCCGGATTGTTTTCTTAAAATTAGAAAAAGCATGTTTCAGCATATAAAAAAAGTTCTTTATCTTCGCAATCAAGTTTCTGATCTTCTCGGGAATCCGTGCGATTGATTTGCCAAGCGACCGGATCTTTTTAAAAAGCCGTTTCCAGATAGATAACTTCTGATTCGTTTCTGCCTCATCCTGAAATTTATTTTCTGCTTGTAAAGTTTGAACATCCGGTACAAAGAAATCACCGTTCTCACTTTCTTGTGACTCCATATCGTCCGCGGATGTCACATCCTCCGTGTCATTTTTCTTTACCTTCTCTTCATATTGGTCAGTATTACCAGTTTTGTCCTCTTTATTACCGGAATGCAGAAATTTGCGGATTCCGCATATCCGAAGATACATTCTCGCTCCTTCATCCGTCAGAACCACGCCTGCGCCGATCAGATGTCCCAAAGCGTAAATACTTGCCGTAAGATCCGGTTTACCGTGAAAGCTTCCCTTCACACGATAAACATATGGGACGAACAGAATCCCGGCGATCAGCAATATGAGTAACGTGAAAATGACAAGCAATACAATGCCAATGATCTTTAGTATCAAAAGCAATACACTCACGCTTCTCTCCTCCGCTCCTCCTTAAGATAGAACCACACATCCACGTCTCCGGTATGTGCATACGTCTCTTCCACGATCTGCTGTACCAGCGCGATCGCATCATCGTAGCCTTTGGCAAGACCGATGATCTTGAGGTTCTTTTTCGGGTAGCCTTTCTGCATGAGCTGCCACGCCGGAATGATATCCAGAAGGTTGTCCGGATTGCTCGCAAATGCGATCACATACACGGAAATTGTGCCTGCATTATGGTTGATTTTCCACTTAATCCGACCGGCTTTGTCTCCGATCGCCTCGCTGACGTAAAGCTTACGATACCACTTCATCCGCAAACTCCTTCTGCCAATTGATCCTTAATAATATTTGTGGGTACCCCACAGATTGCTCTTCTTCAGATCCAGATACTCGTTATACGCTTTCTCCAGAATCTGCTTTTCATTCGCAAATTTTAAGAGATGATACGCTTCATGATACTTGTAATATCCGGAATCTACAAAAAACTCTTCCTTTTGTGGCTTACTATAATAACTTTCGCCCATCATAAGATACCAATGAACATCTTTCTCCACGATATCTTCCGGAACTGAAAATGTATAATGACTTTTGCCAACATACTGAATAATGGTCGCTGCGGCTCCGGTCTCTTCTTTTACCTCCCGGATTGCAGTATCCTTGTATTCTTCTCCCGATTCTACAGTACCTTTGGGGAGAACCCAGCCTTCATATTTATTTCTGTAATTTTTATACAGAAGTAAAATCTTTCCACGAAAAATTACCACACCGCCACAGCTCGTTGCTTCGATCATTGCAAGACCTCCTGTGCCGTGTTGCTTATAAACTCTGTCAAAAGTATATCATTTGTTAAAATATACGTCAAATACCTTCTTCGCGATCGGCACCGCATACGTACCGCCGGCACCACTGTTCTCCACAATAACGGCAATTGCCAGATCCTGACAGCCGTCTTTCTTCGCATATCCCACAAACCAGGCATTCGTCTGATCGGATGAATCCGACACCTGTGCCGTACCGGTCTTGCCGCTTGCTTCATAGGATTGTCCTGCAAGCTTTGTTCCGGTTCCGGATGTCACAACAGAGCGCATATACTGTTGCATAAGCTGTGCTTCCTTCTCATTCAAAAGCGTTGCGTACTCTTTCGGCTCATTTTTTTCAACTTCCACACCTGCGGCATTCTGCGTGTGATCCACAATATAAGGTGTCATCAAAGTTCCGTCATTGTCGATCGCACTTGCAACAAGCATCATGTGAAGCGGTGAGACAAGTGTCTTTCCCTGTCCGATTCCAGTCTCCATGACCATCGCATTCGTATCCGAATCACTCAATGAGAAACTGCTTTGGGATGATTCAAACGCGATCGGCAGATTCTTATTAAAAAGCAACGAATCACATAAATTCTTGAATTTATTCCGATTCAATGTCAGGGACAGATTTGCAAACGACGAATTGCAGGAATTTGCAAACGAAGCTTCCAGATCCTGTGTTCCATGTTTGTGATTTCCCGCACAGTGGATCGTCTGTCCATCCACCGTGATCGATCCGTCACAGTTATATGCATAATTGGTATATCCCTTTTTATTTTCACGATAATATTCCAGTGTCGTAAATATCTTAAATACCGATCCGGGTGCGTACTTTCCCTGCGTTGCGCGATTGTAGAGTGCCGTGCTCGAATCGCTGTTGACCGTATTCCAGTCCTGCTTGATCGTATTCGGGTCAAAATCCGGTTTGGAAACCATCGTGATGATCTTACCGGTCTTCGGTTCCATCGCGATCACCGCGCCGTCATAATTCCCGAGCGCTTCGTATGCTGCCTTCTGCACCGCGGCATCCAGTGTCGTCACGACATCATCTCCCTGGCTTTTCTTTCCAGCCAGATCATCTCCCATCTGTTTTAAGAAAAATTCATGGGAACGAAGCAGTTCGAAATTCTCCTGATTCTCAATACCGGATTTACCATTGACCGCATAACCAACCGCATGCGCAAATACACGCCCGTAAGGATACTCGCGTGTCTCGCTTCCGTCTTGGGAAACGCTTGTCGTTGCAAGAACCTGACCGTCCGCAGAAAGGATATCTCCCCTTACAACACGTTCGGAAAACAGATCCTGAAGCGAATTGTACGGACTGTCAATAAATGTCTCGCTTTTATACACCTGAAAATAAACAAAATATGCCATCAGACCGAGAAACAGCGCAAGAAACAGATACATTATTACGAGAAATTCTTTGTTTTTGGCTGTTTTCGCCCGTTTATTTGCTTTCTTAGTATTTTTAACCAACTGATTGCCTCCAAATAGATCACTTTCACATTTATTGAATATCGTTATTGTATAGCATTGTCTCATTTCATGCAAGAAAAACAGACCCGGAAAGGGTCTGCTTTAAGGGAGATTTATTCTAAAAAAATATGGATAATACGCTTTGAATATCTTCAAGAGATTTTCCTACATAAACCTGATATTCGCCAGGCTCAACTACAAATGTCTTTTTCGCTGTGTCATAATAGGTAAATGCCTTACGAGTCAGGGGAATCTCCACTGTCTGCGATTCCCCCGGAGCAAGTGAAATCTTCTGAAAGCCCCGCAATTCTTTCATCGGCCGATCAATTGCGCTGTCTTTTTTGCCGACATACACTTCAATAATTTCTTTTCCTGCACGATTGCCTTCATTTGTCACCGTTACATGTACAATTGATGCAATAGAATCAAGATCGTCGGATACAATATCTGTTTTATCGACCGATATGTCAGAATATTGAAATGTTGTGTAACTTAGTCCATGTCCAAAACAATATTGTACCGGCACCTGATACTTTTCATAATAGCGATAACCGACATAAATGCCATCCTTATAGGTCATGGTCGTATGCGCGTTCATCGTTGTTTTTTCTTTCTCCGTCAGAGGTCTTCCCGGATACTCACCAAGTGCATGTGCACCACAATCCTCCATGGAATACGGCATGGATTCCGGCAGTTTACCGGAAGGATTTACGTTGCCGAACAAAACGTCTGCAAGTGCTCTGCCACCTTCCATTCCGATATAAGAATTCCAGATAATTGCTTTTGCCTGATCTTTCCAGTGATCCATCGCGATTGCATTTCCTGTCATCATTACAACAACCGCATTGGGATTGACTGCAAGTACTTCTTCAATCAATTGATCCTGATTGTACGGAAGTGTTATATCCGACCGGTCAAAACCCTCGACATCATAATCATGGTTCAGTCCTCCGACAACAATGACATGGTCGTACTGCGCTGCTAATGCAACCGCCTCATCGCGAAGCTTTTTCTGTTCAGCAAGAACTTTCTCGCTGAATGTTCCACGTTCATTCATATGCTTGTCCACATGAAAGTTCTCATCTATACTGTTTTCCTGCCAGTTTATTTCCGTTTCTTCTTTCGGTGAGACATAGTAGCCTCTCGCATAAGTAACCTGCGTGTTTCCTCCGAGCAATTCTTTGATGCCAAGTAGCGGTGAAATTTCATAGAGAGCCTTGATTTCCGCACTTCCGCCCCCGCAGGAATGCAACCGCTCAGCGTTGTCTCCGATAACAAGAAGTTTCTTTATTTTTTGTGCATCAAATGGAAGCACATTCTCCTCATTTTTCAGTAGAACAATGGATTCTTCCACAGCTTTTCGTATCATCTCATGATGTTTCGCTGTATTATAACATCCTGCCTTACGTTTGAAGTTCTCTGCCGCATCAAGCATCTTCAGTCGGAACATCAGTAAAAGAATATGACGTACTTTTTCATCAATATCTGTCTCTTTTATAATTCCGTCATGTACAGCATTGATCAAAGGTTGTGCAAGATGATATTGGTCAAAATCACAAGTGACCGACATTTCCAGATCAAGCGGACCTTCTGCAGCTGCCTGTGTATCATGTGCAGCTCCCCAGTCCGATACGATCATACCGTCGTAGCCCCACTCTTTACGTAGAATATCTCCGAGAAGTTCCTTGTTTTCACAGCAATGTACACCGCGGAACAGATTATATGCGCCCATCAGGGAATAAGAGTTTCCCTGTTTGACCGCGGCTTCAAATCCAGGAAGATAAATTTCACGAAGAGCGCGCTCATCAATCTCTACATTGACCCAAACTCTTTCAGTCTCCTGACTGTTTAATGCAAAATGCTTCACACATGCAGCAACGTCACTTTTCTGTATGCCTTCGATCATTGGAACGACAAGCTCCGAAATCAGATAAGGGTCTTCACTCATGTATTCAAAGTTTCGTCCGTTAGCAGGAGTTCGTAATATATTGATCCCCGGTCCTAAGATCACATCCTTGCCACGGCCTCTTGCTTCTTCGCCGAGAATTTTTCCGGCAGAATAAGCAATCTCCTTATTCCATGTTGCTGCAATTGCACTGTTACTTGGACAGTAACTTACGAAATCGTCCGAATTTCCAACCGGAACCCAGCTGTCTCTCGGGAACTCCTGACGTATCCCCATCGGACCGTCTGAAAGTTTTAGCGCCGGAATCCCCAGTCTTTCCACTTCTCCGGTGCAAAAAAGCCCGTTTCCATGGATCATCGCCACTTTTTCCTCCAAAGAAAGCGCGTGGATCAATTCCTCAATTTTTCGATGCATTTCTTCTGTTTTCATCTATTTTTCCCTTATCATCTATACATTAATTCTTTTCGTCTGCAAGTTTCACATCAATTAAAATATTGCACTCCGTCAAAAAAGCAGATGCCCCTTCCTGCTTGTATGAAGCCCCTTTAACCTGTTCCACCTGATAATTCACAAGTTCAATACGGATCGGTTTGTTCGAATCGGTCGTAATTTGAATTGTATTTCCATTCTTAAGAGCCATGATTGTAAAGTCGAGCTTTCCTTCCATATCGTATATCTGTGTCTCCGCTTTCCTGCCATCATCCAGCGCAAATATACGAAGCAGGACATGATCTGCATAATCATACTCCGGAGTATCATCATGTGCGCCAATCGCAACGATGGAATTCGGACGTACCATAAGTGGAATATCACAGTAGCCGTATTTACCGGAATACCATCTTCCTCCGGTCTGTTCCTCACCGGTAAAGAAGTTCGTCCAGACTCCGCAAGCCCCATCTTTTTCAACAGGAAGATAATATTTTCCTATGCTCTCGTCATTGAAGATTGGCGCAACAAGGAGATTGTCTCCAAGCATATACTCACGGTCCAGGTAATTGCACATCGGATCATCTGTATACTCAAGTACCATACTTCTCATGGACGGAATACCAAGTGTGTGTGCCTGTACTGCAGTCTTGTACAGATACGGCATCAGGCTGGCTTTGAGTCTTGTAAAAAAGCGAACGACATCAACTGCTTCTTCATCATAAGCCCATGGTACGCGGTAAGAAGTGCTTCCGTGCAGACGGCTGTGGGAGGAAAGAAGTCCAAACGCGCACCATCTCTTATAGACATCCGGTGTCGATGTGCTCTCAAATCCACCGATATCGTGACTCCAGAATCCAAATCCGGACATCTGAAGGGAAAGCCCGCCTCGTAAGCTTTCTTCCATCGATTCATAATCCGACCAGCAGTCTCCGCCCCAGTGTACCGGAAACTTCTGTCCGCCAACGGTTGCTGATCTTGCAAAAAGTACCGCCTGTCCCTTTCCCTTCTTTCGCTCCAGCAGTTCAAAAACCGTCTTATTATATAAATAAGTATAGTAATTGTGCATTTTGACAGGGTCCATTCCGTTGTAGTAAACACAATCGGTAGGAATACGCTCTCCAAAATCTGTCTTAAAGCAGTCTACCCCCATATCAAGCAGCACTTCCAGTTTATCCTGAAACCACTTGCATGCTTTGGGATTGGTAAAATCGACGATTGCCATACCCGGCTGCCACATATCCCACTGCCAAACCGAACCATCCGGTCTCTTTAAGAAGTAACCATGTTCCATGCCTTCGGCAAACATCGGTGATTCCTGTGCAATATAAGAGTTGATCCAGACGCAGACTTTCAATCCTTTCGCCTTAATTCTTTGAAGCATGCCTGCCGGGTCAGGAAATACACGCGAATCCCATGTAAAATCAGACCAGTGAAAATCCTTCATCCAGAAGCAGTCAAAATGAAATACTTTCATCGGAATACCGCGTTCCAGCATACCATCGATGAAACTCATAACCGTTTCCTCGTCATAATTGGTCGTAAATGAAGTAGACAACCACAGACCAAATGTCCAAGGTGCCGGTAATGCCGGCTTACCGGTCAGATCCGTATAACGCATCAATACATCTTTCATTTCTCCCGGAACGGAAAACTCTGCCTTTGTTACCATCTCAGTTGCAAGTTCAAGTGACACCTTATCGGAATGGTTAATAAAAATTCCATATCCTTTGTTTGAAATATAAAACGGAATATTCTTATACGACTTATCAGTCGATGTTCCTCCGTCTTCATTCCAAAGATCAATCGACTGACCATTTTTTACAAATGGTCCAAAATGTTCACCGGTACCGTATAAAAGTTCTCCCACGCCGATAGAAAGCTGCTGGCGCATATATGCATCATCGTCAAAGCTGCTTACATATGCATCGCCTTTCCAGTTTGTCCGCATATAAGCCAGATCTCTTCCGCTGCTTGTGCACATCTTCCGATCTCCGTTATAATACGTCATGGACCAGTTTTCTTTTGTGATAACAAGCTTTGCTTTTCCGCTTCGTACGGTGATCTTATCATCCTCATCCGACACATCAATCCTGGCATTTTCGTCGAGATTTAATTCGAACTTCGGGCTATTGTCAAGCACACCAAGGTAATGTGATGTTTTCACCCGGATCACCTCCGGCATCGGCGTCGTAATCTCAACCGTAAGGTTCGCCCCTCCTAAAGTGTCACCTCGATGCATGACCTTATGTGTCGGTGCACAAAGCGTCACCTTATTGTCTTCAATTTTGGTAAAATACACCTCAGCCGGTGCAAAACACGCTGTTCCCTTTTTCTGAAGCCAGCAGCCGTTACTGAATTTCATATCTGAAGTCCTCCTGTTTTTTATTTCACTTTAATTCGATTCCTTATGTCTGTACTCATTATATAAAATTTTAGAGGTGATGCCTACTACGAAAATCCGATGTAAGATACCTGTTTTTTTTGATATTGCACCTAAGATCAACCTCTAATTTTTCATGTATTTGACTCTGAAAATTTAACGTACTTTTGCGATTCTTCTTATGTTATAATCGATTATATATTTAAGGAATATTTGCAAACCGTTTTAGGAGAATTTCAATGATTCATAAATTTGCTCAATCATTTACGCTGCCTAAGATCAAGCAGCAGATCTTTCTCATTTTTTTAATATGTTCGATCATACCGATCGGGATTTTCGGTCTTTTTGCGCTCATTAACGCAAGAAGTCAGATGCTGCGGCAATACCAGACACAGTTGCAGACCGATGCGGTTCGTGTCAATTCCACTTTTTTTGATATTACAACTACAATCCGTACCGGAACCGCCAATATTATTGATAACCAGAATTATTGGGCTTTTTTTAACCAGTCATACTCGCCGGAAGCGTCCTCATTGTATAAGCGTGTAAAATCTGACATTCAAACCTACCGTTCCAATACAGCGGCTATCTCGTCCATCGGAATCTATACAACCAATCCGACGATTCCGGAATGTGATTTTATCCACACTCTCCCGGATGGTTTTGATCAGGAACCGTGGTATGGGAAGCTTCCCACCGATACCTACAACACATGGCTCGTTGCAGACTACACCGATCAATTCGGCAATTCCAACTGCGAATTGACTCTGGTCGAAAAACTTGTGCTCAAAAACAGCCCCTATGATACTTATCTAGTGACGCGCCTCGATAATAATTATCTGCGTAATCGGCTGGTTACCAACAAACATTTGATCATGATCAGTATGGACGACGGCGATGTGTTTTTTTCTTCCGAACGGCATTCCGTTCATTGCACAATGCCGCATCAATCTGATTTTCAAAAACAAATGTATTCGTACACCGGTCCGATTGCGATTGATGATACGAACACGCTGACTTCCATTGTCAGTTTTATTCCGTATCAGTTGAATAACCATTTTTATATATTAGTCGGTGATCCGACTGCATACACCAATATCAACAGTATTACAAAAATTTATACGGTAATTCTGTTTTTTGCGACTCTCGTTCCGTTGCTTTTAATCTTTATCTTTTCTTCCTACTTCAGCGGAAGGATTGAGACTTTAAAACACGCCATGCATCAGGCCAGTCTCGGGGACTACAATATCATTGAACAATTCCATGGAGACGATGAATTAGCGGATACTTTTCAGGATCTAAAAGTTACGGTACAAAAGATTCATGAAAAGGAGGCTCGTTTTTATGAAGCACAGATTGCCCGACAGCAATTGATCAACACACAACAGGAAATGGAATTTAAAATGCTGGCAAGCCAGATCAATCCGCACTTTTTATATAACACGCTGGAGACAATCCGTATGCAGGCAATCTCCTGTGACAACCGCGATGTCGCAGATTCAATCAGCCTGCTTGGAAAAACAATGCATTATGTATTAGAAAACACAGGAACCAAATCCACCACGATCGCCAAAGAGCTTGATCATGTTCTCACATATTTGAAGATTCAAAAGCTTCGTTTCGGAAATCGTGTAAATTACGAGGTTCATGTGCCGCCGTATTTAAATCTGGAGCAATTTGAAATACTTCCGCTTTTGTTACAACCGATTGTTGAAAATGCAGTGCTGCATGGGCTTGAGGCTGTCACACACAACGGAATGGTAATTTTATCCTTTATCCTCGAGGAACCGAATCTGTATATCACGATTGAAGACAACGGAGACGGAATGACCCCAGAGGAATTAGAATCGCTTCGCACCTATATCCGTCAGGAAGAAATAAAGCCAAATTCCTCAATCGGCCTGCGAAACATTGACCAACGGCTTCGCCTGAAATATGGGGATGAATATGGTCTGACGATTGACAGTCATGTGCACAGCGGAACTACTCTCACACTTACACTTCCGCTTGATGTACTCATAAAGAACTCTGCATTAAACGAAATTCAATTTTTACGGGAACAGTATTTAAATCAGGATATTGACGATGAATAATTAATTTAAAAAGGGGATGGATACTATGGAACATACAATGATCAATGTATTGATCGTCGACGACGAAAAAATTGTCCGTGAAGGAATAAAACATCTGATTGATTGGAACAATCTGGGTTTTTGTATCTGTGGAGAAGCTTCAAACGGTGAGGAAGCATTGGAAAAGATAAAAAAGTATCAACCGGGACTTGTTCTTTTGGATATTCGTATGCCGAAAATGTACGGAACCGATCTTATGGCAATGGCTCGTAATGATGGCTATAACGGTTACTTTATTATTTTAAGCGGTTACTCCGATTTTGGCTATGCACAGGCTGCCATGCACTATGGCGCGAGCAATTATCTTACCAAACCAATCGATGAAAAGGAACTGATCAATGCCGTATTATCAATCAAAAAACAGATTGAGAAAGAGAAAAACCAGGCATTTTCGATGAATCAGTATCTTCGCAAAGCAAAACTTACTGTATTCAAAGATCTGCTTCTCGGAAACGAAAACAATGATTCTACGAACTACATGGAACTCGGATTAACTGCACCGATCTATCAGGTTGTCATGTACGAGGGATATACACCGTATTACCAGTCCTATAATTTTGCAGATATGCTCCGCGTCACAAATGAGGGAAATGATTCGTTTGAGCATCTTGTTATAGATCACATGAATGTGATTCTTCTCAAAGGCAACTTTGCTTTGGAGCGCTTTAATTCCTGCCTGAAGTACTACGCCAACGGTACCGAAAAGAATTCTCCGCTGTATACGATTTTTTTAACTTATGGTCCTCCGGTATCATCCCTTGCGCAAATACATCAGTCCTATGATACATGCCGTAAGTTGATGGAACGACGCTTTTTCTGTGAAGAAAATCAACACGTACTTTCCTATGAAACACTGCCGGCTATACCCAAACAGACACTTTCGCTTACCCCGGAAGCCGCTAACGCATTGAGTGAGCGTCTTATGAATTACATACAATCCTTTAACCGGACGATGGTGTCTGAAGAGTTACGGAACCTGCAGGACAAGCTGTTCCAATGTGAGGGAACGATTATCAATATCAAGCATTTTCTTGCGGACATCTTCTTACAGATCAAGCAGATGACGTTGCATCTGTTTCCGAATGTTGAGATTCCGTTTGCGTATAATTCCGCGATCATCGAGCTGATTGAAAACAAATATTATTTGTATGAGATCATTGCGTATTTTATGGAACAATTCGATATGATCATACGCTCGATCGGAAATAATTCAAGTGACAGTGTTTTTGATGATATTATATTCTATATTGATCATAACTATCAAAAACCTTTAAAACTGGAAACGCTCGCTCCGCTGTTTGGCTATAATAGTTCTTATCTTGGAAAACTTTTTACACAAAAGAAAGGAATTTCGTTCAACAACTATCTTGATGAGATCCGTGTAGCACAGGCTATGCGGCTGCTGGAGGAGACACAGATGAAAGTATACGAGATATCCGCTCAGGTCGGATACAAGAATGTAGACTATTTTCATCAGAAGTTTAAAAAGCTAAAAAATATGAGCCCCGCAGAATACCGCAGGGCTTTGGAAAAATAATTGCTTTTCTATTCACATAAAAGGATTGCAATATCTTTCGCATCCAAAGAAAGTAATTCATTTCTATAATGTTTTCCAGTCATGATATCGGTATATACCCCAGGCAGATCGATATCATGACTTTTTTCATCATGATTAAGAAGAAAAAGATAGCGTCCGTACTCATTTTCTCTGCTTGTCACTTCGATTGCGTCCGGAGTCTGCAAAACAGATTTTACATCACATTCATCACACAACTTTAATAAGAAATCATGATAAAAAGCCTCGTCAGATGCAGTGCCGACATAATAGGCTTTGCCATTTCCGTAATTATGTTTCGTGATAACTGGACTGCCGGCATAAAAATCACTTTCATATCCGCAAAGACTTTCTGCACCTTCCAAATGTATAATGTCACACAAAAGCCTTGCAGGATAATGCTTTTTATGCCATGTAAATCCATTCTCACGTCCGTGCGGAAGTGCATCGGTCTCTTCCACCCAGATTCCTAATATATCACGAAGCTTTCCGGGATAGCCTCCGATCGTAACAAGATCGTTTTCCTGCACATACCCGCTGAAAAATGTGGTGACAAAAACACCACCCGCTTTTGTATATTGACGGATTTTCTCGTCGTAATCGGATTTTACCATGTAAAGAAGCGGTGCGATCACGATTTTATAAGAAGAGAGTTCATCCCCCATACCTATGATATCCATATCATAATTTGTTTTGCGGAGTGCCTCATAGAAATGCGCAAATTCATCCATATAGCGAAGTTCGCAGCTTGGACCTGCGGAATACTCGATAGACCACCAGTTATCCCAGTCAAAAAGCAGCGCAATATCAGCCTTGGTTCTTGCGCCGAGAGTGGCATCTTTTAATTTTTCAAGTTCTTTTCCAAGATGTGCTACTTCTCGAAAAACTCTGGTATTTTCATTGCCGACATGATCAATGACAGCACCGTGATATTTTTCACATGCGCCGATGCTTCTTCTCATTTGAAAAAACATTACGGTATCAGCACCGTGCGCCACCGCCTGATAACTCCAAAGGCGCATTACTCCAGGTCTTTTTAAGGCATTATAAGAAAGCCAGTTTGTTACGCTTGGCGTCTGTTCCATAAGTGCAAATGGTTTCCCTTGTTTGATTCCGCGCATCAAATCATGCGCCATTGCGATCCTTGCATAGCAATCTTCATTGGAAGGATAATTGTCCCATGAAATAAAATCCATGTATTTTGCCCACTTCTGATAATCAAGCAGCTTATAAAATCCCATGAGATTTGTTGTGATTAAAACATCCGGTGTGATTTCTTTTATCACCCGGTATTCGTCCTTATAGCGCTCCAGCATGGAATCTGACATAAATCGCCGGTAATCAAGAGAGATTCCCTGAAACATCGTCCGATCATAAGCAAAATGTTCGCTTCGGGAATCCGGCAGAACGATTTCGTCCCAATCATAGAATATATGTCCCCAAAAAGTGGTATTCCAGGCACGGTTTAAGGCATCCAATGTCTTATACTTTTCTTTTAGCCATGACCGAAATGCCTTCTCGCAGTTTTCACAGTAACATTCCCCTCCAAACTCATTGGAAATATGCCATGCTACAATATTGTCATAATTTTTATACCGCTCGGCAAGTTTTGCAGCAAGCCGAACCGAAAATTTTTTATAGGTCGGGCTGTTTGGGCAGGAATTATGTCTGCCTCCGAATTTACGTTTCATTCCTCCAAATTCAGTCCGCAAAATATCAGGATATTTTTTTGCCATCCACGCCGGATGAGCTCCGGTTGAAGTTGCCAGACAAACATATAGCCCGTTCTCTCTCACCATATCCATAATTTTATCAAGAAGTGTAAAATCATAAATATCATCATCTCTCTGCAAGATTGCCCAACTGAAAACGTTTAATGTCACAATATCAATTCCGGCAAGTTTAAACATCCGCATATCCTCTTTCCAGATATCTTCGCTCCATTGTTCCGGGTTGTAATCACCTCCATATACCATTTTATGGATCTTATCACACTCTATCATAGATTCTCCTTATTTTGTAAATAGCAGGAAAGCGCCGGAAGCTGTTGCTTCTGGCGCACTTTCCTGTATTTTATTTATTTTCGCTCTGACCAGCTTTAATTGATTCTTTATATGCCTCAAACTGTGCCTGACAGTTTGCTTTGTCCACTTCAAAAACCTGATCGTATCCAAGGCCTTTACAGGTGTCCTGCATCTCTTTCAAGAGACTGTTAAACTCTGCTTCGTCTTTCGCAAATGCCATCTGCCATGACTTTTCAAGAATTACCTGACCGCACTGTTCCTTGATCGTTGCAATATCGGTTGAGTAATCCGGAACTCCGTAGTTATTTCCCGGCTCAGTGAGCGTCTTACCGATGCTGTCAAGATATTCGATCGCTGTAGTTGTAATATCGGTATTGTAATGTTCTGCCCAGTCTGCCTTTAATGCAGATGTTGTCTTATTAATGTAATCAGGCCATGTCTGGTAATTGTAACACATACCATCTTCCGGATTCGTAGCTGTAATACCGACTGCTTTATAGTTTAATGCGGAGATACCGTCTTTCCATGTTCCGCCGCCCCATTCATCCGGTACCTGAAGGTTTTCAGCGATTTCAACGAAAGCCTGCTCGCCAAACTCAGTCAGCTTTGGATTTCCTTCGGAATCCTTCTCCCATGTAAGTCCTTCCGGACCGCATGCGCCACCGGTCTGTGTTGCACTCATCTCAATACCTTCCGGAGAATATAACCAGTCGATAAAATCAGCCATTCTCTGCGGATCCTGTGCTTTGCTTCCGATCATAATGGAATTGGTCATTTTTCCAAGCGGTGCACCGCCGTATCCAAGACACTGCATATCATCGATGACAGCAGACTGGAATCCCTTGGCTTCTGCAAGATTTTCTGTTGTATTATAATATCCCGATCCAAACCATGGCCACAGAGAATATAAGACCTGACCGTCCGTATACTTGGCAGCCAATGTGTCAAAGTTCTGTGTTGTCGACTCCGGATCAACAAGGCCTCTCTGGTTTGCTTCGTACATGAATTTTAAAGCACGGACATAAATCGAATCATCATCAATTGCACTCTGGATATCACTTCCGTCGCTTTTACCAAACGCAAATCCGGATACCGCACGATAACCATACAATGCTGTAAGTGCCGTTGCATTCTGCATCAGAGATCCATCCCAGTCCTTAAACCATGAGAACATATAAGTCTTCTTACCCGAATCACTGGTCGGATCGGCTGCCATCATCTGCTCTCCGACATCCAGAAGGTCTTCCAGCGTACTCATCTGCGGATAGCCGATCTCCTTATAGACATCCCAACGGAGAGATGGCGCATTCGTCGGATCGGAAGCTTCTGACGGTTCTGTCGGGTCACCTAAAGTAATCTCACTCGGAACTGCCCACATGCCGTCCTGATCCGCAAGTTCGCTGCATGCCTTGATCGCGTCCGTATACTGGTTTAAGTTATCGCAATCCTTGATCAGATCGGTCATGTCATAGACAAGTCCTGCCTGAACCATATCTTTTAACTTACTCTGATCCGGGTTGATAATGATCAGATCGCCGAGATTACCGTTTGCGGAACGTGTCTGATATAAGGTATCGCCGCCACCTGCAACGTTTGGTGCAATGATATTCAGTTCCATATTAAATTTGTCTTTTACAACTTTGGCAAACCAGCCGGACTGAATTCCCTGAAAATTCGCCTGTGCATCAAATACATCGATTGTGATGAAATCCTCGTAAGGACCACCATGTGCAGATCCGTTTGCATCTGCACTCTTTGTTCCCCCATTACTGCCACAGCCTGCAAACAGTGAAGCTGTCATAGCACCTACCAATGCCACACATGTGGCTTTTTTCATAGTTTTTTGTTTCATATCGTCCTCCTTATTCAACTATATCAACCCTTGACTGATCCAATCATGATACCTTTTACAAAGTACTTCTGGAACATCGGGTAGATAAACAAAATCGGTAACACCACAATTACGGATATGGTCATTCGTATGGATGTTGGTGTCTGCATCGTCGCCAGGCTCGCCACCGCCGATGCATTACCGGTCGATTTTACGAGTGAAGCAAGAGAACTTGCCTGGTTCAGATAAGTATACAACAAATACTGCAAAGAATACAATTTCTGATTCGTAATGTAGATCAATGTATCCTGAAAAGAATTCCACTGTCCGACTGCAGCCCAGATTGCAATGGTCGCAAGAATCGGTTTACTTGTCGGCAGAATAATTTTTCCAAAAATTGTAAGTACACCTGCGCCATCAATCTCCGCTGCTTCCTGAAGTGATGGTGGAATAGATTCCACATAAGTCTTGACCATAATGACATTAAACGGCTGTACGATTGCCGGGATGATATATACCCAGAAGGTATTGGTCAGATGAAGCGATTTCATTGTCATGAACATAGGGATCAATCCTGCATTGAAGTACATAGTAATTACGAGAAGTCGATACCATAATTTTCTGTGCCACATCTTCTGTTGTGTAAACATAAATCCAAGGTATGCGGACGCAAGTACCGTAAAAGCTGTACCGATCACGGTTCTCGCAAGAGAAACCAGTGCTGCGGTTCCGATTCCGCTCATTTTTAACACCTCATTATAATTCTGAAAATGGATCTGTCTCGGTATCAGATTGATCAGACCATTATTACTCAGATCATTTGCGCTGATCGAGTTAATGATCAGATAGTAAAAAGGATATGCACAGAGGATCGTGATCAATGTAAATACCAGATAATTAAAAAATGTAAATACATGATCTGCTTTACTTGTCTTAATTTTATTTTTTCTCATTTCATGTGCCTCCTTCCTATACAATTGTCTCGCCACGTGTCTTTTTCGATGCGAAGTTTACAATCCAGAGCAATGTCACAC
>CAVHWG010000198.1:0-6769 GCA_963639645.1 Firmicutes bacterium TM09-10
GTCCAAGGTTCTTCACATCGGTTGCATAAATGCTTTTCTCCGCCATCGGCTCCCTTTCCGCTGAAAGAAGCGGTTCCCTGCCCATGCCGTAGAAGATCGCGGGCTTTCCGCCCACCACTTTCTTTGTGCAAAGCTTGTCATCGTCACCGTTTAAGATCACGGTTCCGTCCGGCTGCATATGCTCAAAGCACTCGGTCTTCGCCTTTAAGATACCGTCTCTTGTTCCAAGATTCTCCAGATGACATAAACCGATATTTGTGATCACACAGATATCCGGCTGCGACATGGTAGACAGACGGTGCATCTCACCGAAATCCGAGATTCCCATCTCGAGTACCGCAACCTGATGCTTTGCACGGATATTAAAAATCGTCAGCGGTAATCCGATCTCATTATTGAAATTGCCCGCCGTCTTCAGCACCGAATATTTCTGCGACAATACCGACGCGATCATCTCCTTTGTGCTCGTCTTGCCGACGCTTCCGGTGATTCCGACCACCTTGATATCAAGCTGCTTCCGGTAAAAAACAGCAATCTTTTTCATTGCATCCGTTGTGGAATCCACAAGGATGTACGGTCCCGCCGGGTGTTCGAGTGATACTTCCGAAAGTACGGCAAGTGCACCTTTTTCAAACACATCCGGGATAAAACAGTGTCCGTCCACACGTTCCCCCTTGATCGGGATGAACAGATAATCCTTTTCCACCTGTCGACTGTCCGTTACCGCACCAGCAATCACTTTCTGCAGGTCCGCAGACTCGCCGACGTAAGTGCCTTCGCATGCCCTGGCGATATTCTCAAGTGTCATGTTCGGCATGCGGTTCTCCAGTTCGTTCTTATAATAACATCCAAACATTGTTAGCCCTCATATTTCTTCATAGAGATTGCGATCAGTTTCTCGCACAGTTCATTAAAGTTCACACCGACAACAGCAGCCTCCTGCGGAAGTAAACTGGTCGGAGTCATGCCCGGCAGTGTATTTGCCTCAAGGCAGAACATATTGCCGTCCTTGTCAAGCAGGAAATCGGAACGGGAATAAGTATCGAGCCCGATCACCTTGGCAACTTCTTCTGCATAGTGGCGCATCTTTGCAGAAACCTCCTCCGGAAGTTCTGCCGGACAGGTCTCTACCGCGCTGCCCGCTTTATATTTATTCTTATAATCATAGAATCCCTGAATCGGAGCGATCTCGATGACCGGAAGCGCCTTGCCCTCAATGACACCGACGGAAAACTCGCGTCCCTCGACGAATTCCTCGATAACAAGCTCATCTTCCCAGCGGAATGCCTCATCGAGCGCAGCCTTAAATTCTGCCACATCCCTCACGATCGTGACACCGATGCTCGATCCGCCGCAACATGGCTTTACTACACACGGAAGCTTGAGATTCAACTTTGTCACATCGTCCTCGCGCGTCGCTCTTGTCATAGCGATGCCCATCGGAGTCGGAATACCGGCTTCCACAAAAAGCTTCTTTGCCATGCCTTTGTTCATCGCGATCGCGCTGCTCAAATAATCGCTGCCGGTATATTTTACACCGAGCAGATCAAACGCAGCCTGCAGCTTACCGTTCTCTCCATTCTCCCCATGAAGCGCCATAAATACGATGTCTGCCATCTGGCACATACGGATCACATTCGGTCCGAAAAAGCATGGAGACTGATCCTTTCTTGAAGCTTTGACAGCCGCAAGATCCGGCGCAACCTCCGGAATATCGGAAACCTTCACGCTGATCTCATCCGCGCGGTCAAAGATTCCGTCCAAGTCCACTTCCTGCTCACCATATCCCATAAACACATCGAGAAGAATGACTCTGTGTCCGTTCTCCTTCAGTGCTGCCGCAACCATGCTTCCCGTCTTGAATGACACATCACGCTCCGTGCTGAGTCCTCCGGCTAATACTACGATATCCATTATGTCTGCATCTCCTCTATCTTATTTTGTATTATTTACTTGTATTGAAAGATATTGTATGTATCCTATTATAGCGACTCCCCTCCCTCAAACACAAGAGAAAGAATTTGTTTGCGCACTATTTTTGATATTTGTAGCACAAATTGTAAGCAAACGTTCAAAAGCATGCTTTTCACAAAAAAACGGAAGCCGTCAGTTCTACGGCTTCCTCTACACACAATTGTGAATTTGCATACTTTCTCTTATTTTTGTAAAAACTTAACCTTGTTTTTCCATGCAGCCTCCCGTCTCTATCTGCCCGATCAATGCTGCCATCATGGAAAAAAGCTTTCTGCCACAGTAATTCTTCTCTGTCAGACAGCTTCCGTACTCATAAAGTGCCTCTTTTAACTGTTCTGTCTCCGACAAGTCGATCTCATAGACCAGATGCCGGAGTATCAGTAAGCGTTTATCTCCCCATACGTCAAGCCAATTCTCAATCTCATTCAAAAAACTTTCATTTGTCACCATTGCCTGAAAGTGCTTCTGTAACGTATTCTCACTGATCCCCTTTTGTTCCATTCTCCTCCTTTGCTTCATCACAATTGCGAGGGATCCGATTTCCCCATCTCGTCTCTCTATCTCAAAAGATAGACTATTTCCATACAAAGTGCAAGACGCGATTCGCGTATAGGAAATGCATAAATATGCATTACAAAAATTGTGCAAAAAAAACCGCAGACCCTAAGGTCTGCGGCATCTTACATCGTTTTATCCTAGCACTCCGGCTCGATCAATCCGTATGTATTTCCTTTTCTCTTGTATACGACATTCACTTCGTCAGTCTCTGCGTTACGGAATACGAAGAAGTCATGTCCGGTCAGTTCCATCTGGATGCAGGCATCTTCCGGATACATCGGTTTCATACCGAATCTCTTGGTACGAACGATCTTGATCTCCTCATCATCGTCGGTATCTGCCTCGATGAAATCTGCGTTAAAGTTCTCTGCCACATTCATCTTCTTGGAAGCGAGTTTTGTGCGGTACTTCTTGAGCTGACGCTCAATTACTTCCTCTACTAAGTCAATGGATACATACATATCGTTGCTGACCTGCTCAGAACGAATAACATGTCCCTTAATCGGAATCGTCACCTCAATTTTCTGGCGTTCCTTCTCCACACTCAATGTAACAAATACATCGGTATCCGCCGTAAAATATTTCTCAAGTTTTGCCAGGCGCTCCTCCACAGCAGCCTTAAGTCCCTCTGTAAGTTCAATATTTCTTCCGGTAATTGTGATTCTCATGCTGTCCAACCCCTTTGCTGTGTATTTGATACGTCTTTGTTGTATCATGTACACATTATATCACAATTAACAAAAAAGGCAACGAGTTTTCAGAAATTTTATGCATTATTAATATTTTTTATAACTATTTATGCCTCTAGCTCTTCAAGCTCCTGCGACAGCTTCTCCCAGTTGTCCATATCTTCCATGATCTCCGCTTCCAGAGCATCGATCTCTCCCTGGATCTCGGTCAGCTTGGAATAGCTGGACTGGTATTCCGGACGGAGAAGTTCCGCTTTCAGCACCTCGAGCTTTGCTTCCTTGGCCTCGAGTTCTTCTTCCGCTTTCTTGACTTTCTTCTCCAGCTTCGAGCGCTCCTTGCCCGGATTGTAGTACGCTTTCTTTCCAGTCGTCTCTCCGGCTGCCGGAGCTGCCTTTGCGTTGCCGCCGTTCTGGCTGATCAGTCCGCCGAGTGCCACAGGTGACTTCTTATAGCCGTTGTCTTCCTCCGCCTCGCGGTCTAACTTCTCCTGATACTCCTCATAACCGAACTGGTAGAGATGCGTTGTTCCGTCCTCGAACACGAGCAGACGATCCGCCACCTTCTTTACAAAATATCGGTCATGCGATACGAAGATCAGTGTTCCGGTAAAGTCCTTTAACATGCTCTCAAGCGTCTCTTTTCCGACAATATCCATATGGTTCGTCGGCTCATCGAGAACAAGCACATTCGGGCGTCTCTTTAAGATCTTACAGAGCGCAAGGCGCACCTTCTCTCCTCCGGAGAGCATATCAATATTTTTAAAGACATCATCCCCGCTGAACAGAAATGCTCCAAGGGAATTGCGTACTTCCGTCTCCGTCAGGTTCGGGAACTCGTCCCAGTAATCATCGAGCACAGTCTTATTGCTCGAATACATTGCCATCTGCTGATCGAAATATCCGATCTGCACATTCGTGCCGAACCGATACTCGCCGGAAAGTGCCGGAAGCCGGTTCACAAGCGTCTTAAGTAACGTCGATTTTCCCAATCCGTTTCCGCCAAGGATACCGAGCTTTTCGCCTTTTTTCAGGTCAAAATTCACCGTGGAAAGTGGATGATCGTATCCGATCGCAAGGTTCGATACCATCAGCACATCATTTCCGGTCTCGGTCTGTGGCTGAAAATTCGCATGAAATGTCTTCGTGTCAAAGCGGTCCGGCGCCTCGATCTTGACCATATGCTCGATCGCTTTCTCCTTAGAATGTGCCATCGACACTTTCGTCGGCTTGTTCTTGAATCGGTCGACCATACGCTGCAGGCGGGCGATCTCCTTCTGCTGCGCATTGTAATCCTTCATGAGCTTGCGGTAATTTTCCTTTTTGCGCTCCATGAAATTCGTATAATTTCCCGGATAGCGTGTCGCCGTACCATACTCGATCTCGTAGACCACATCGACGATGTTGTCGAGGAACATTCGGTCATGGGATACAACAACGACAGCCTTCGGATAACTCTTGAGATAACTCTCAAGCCACTCGATCGTAGTGATATCAAGGTGGTTCGTCGGCTCGTCGAGAAGCAGAATATCCGGCTTACTCAAAAGCAGCTTGATAAAAGCGATCTTCGTCTGCTGTCCTCCGGAGAACTCCGAGAGAGGCTTCTTTCGCTCCTCCTCCGAGAAACCGAACTTGCGGATCAGGACATCATACTCTTTCTCAAAATAGTAACCGCCGTCCTCCTTGAACTTCTCTTCCATCGCGGTGTAACGCGCCACCTGCTCCTCGGAATAATCCGTCTCCAGTGCCGCTGCCGCCGCTTCAAGTTCTCTCTTTCTCTGTTCCATCGGTGCAAAGACTTTTCGCACTTCCTGCTCCAGCGTGATGGACGGATCGTCGAAAGCGATCTGGCGCAGATAGCCGATCTGCGGGTTGCCGGCCTTTGCGATAAAGACATCGGTATCGCTCTCGCCTTTTTCCAGATCAACCTCTCCGTTGATCAGCTTGAGAAGTGTGGTCTTGCCGCATCCGTTACGACCGACCACGGCGATCTTCTCGGTATTTCTTATTTCAAAATTGATATCGTGCAGGATGACGTCGTCCGCAAAAGCGACGGCTCCATGACTAATCTGATATAACATGATTTCTCCTTAATTAAATGCATCCGGCTGTGATGCGAGGTAATTGACGAACTGCTCCGCCGTACGACCGGAGATGCCGCCGTGGGAGAGTTCCCACTTATTGGCTTCCGCTTTCAGGCGCTCGTCGTCCATCGTAACACCGGCGCGTCTCGCCAGATTGATCACGATGTCGAAGTACTCCTTCTGTGACGGCTTGGAGTAATTGATTGTTACACCGAAACGGTTGACCAGAGAAAGCTTCTCCTCCACCGTGTCGGAATGGTGACGATCGTTCGAATTATCCTGATCATTGCGGTCGTTCCAACTCTCCTTGATGAGATGTCTGCGGTTCGATGTCGCATAGATCAGAATGTTCTCAGGCTTGGTCTCCACGCCGCCCTCGATAACAGCCTTTAAAAACTTATACTCGATCTCAAATTCCTCGAATGAGAGATCATCCATATAAATAATGAACTTATAGTTACGGTTCTTGATATCCGCGATGATCGTGGACAGGTATTTGAACTGATGCTTGTAGATCTCGATCATGCGCAGGCCGTCTTTGTAATACTGGTTGACGATTGCCTTAATGCTGGTCGATTTACCGGTTCCGCTATCGCCAAAAAGCAATACGTTGTTGGCTTTCTTGCCCTGCACAAATGCCTCGGTGTTGTCCACAAGCTTCTTTTTCTGGATCTCATATCCGACGAGATCATCGAGCATGACAGTATCCATGTTATTGATCGCACGAAACTCAATACCGCCCTCCGGCTTCTCATCGATACGGAACGCTTTGTTGAGTCCGAACATGCCGACACCGTAATCCTTGTAAAATCCGGTGATGCCGTCAAAGAATTCCTTCTCATCCTTCGCCGCCTCGAGTGTCTTGCTGAGCGCGCGCACCTTCTCGCTCACGTTCTTATTGTACATGAGATCCTTCTTGTGGATCGCTTTATAATCGGAAATCTGACTGAAACAGCTGATTCCGAGATCCTTCTCGATCGGTCCGAAATCATAATCAAACAGTTCCTTGAAAATGCGGAAATCATTCTGTACCAGCGCATTGACACTACCCTCGCTCGCACCGACCTTCTCACAGGTCATGCTGAACGGATTCTCACTCATCATCAAAAAGAACGTCAGGTAATTGTGCCACAGATTATCGTCAAATCCGTAATCGGTCGCCACCTTAAGGATGCGTTTTACCTGCACATTGATATCTCTGACAAGACCGGTCTTGTTATACTCGCCCGTCTCGTATTTTCCGAAAATCTCTCCCATCTGATAGAGGATACAGTCCTCATCCAGATCTCCATACATCAGTAATTGTGAAATTTCCTGATACATCTTATCGCCTCTTTCTTAATATATATTCTTTATTTCCGCGCGCTCAGGTCAAAAAGCCGCACAGAATCGCTAATCGTTGCTATCCTTTCGATTATGCCACACAAATTTCAGATATGCAAGTTTGATACACTCTTCATTTACAGG
>CAVHWG010000199.1:0-8488 GCA_963639645.1 Firmicutes bacterium TM09-10
TCCAGATGCCCCCTTTTATTACAGTTTTATTTCTTTCGGGATTATGCTTTTCTTGTAATTTGATTATAAAAAAAGCCCCCGCTTACGTCACGAGGGCTTTTTATGGAATAATTACCGACAAACTATAGTACTTGTACTCATGTAATTACTTCCTATCGAACAGTCATCTTCATCGATACTGTTTTTGTTTTTCCGTTCTTCAGAGTTACTGTTGCCTTAATGGTCACAGTTCCTTTCTTGTTTGTTTTGATCTTACCGTTTTTGTTTACAGAAGCCACAGATTTCTTGGAACTCTTGTAAGTGATCTTCTTTACATTGTTCTGATCCAGCTTGCTGTCAAGCTTAAACTCTGTTGACTTTCCTTTTTTAACCGTTACCTTTGCTTTCTTCGGAGCGATGGTCTTAAGGATTTCTTTTTCAACTTTGGCAGCCTCTTTTTCCGTAAGAAGTACATAATCGCCCTTCTTTCCGAAGCTTGCATTCAGAGTTCCGTTCTCCGGCTTATAGGTCTTGCTGTTCACCAGTTCATATTCCCCGGTCTTGCTGTTGACCGCAAATGCTTTCAGCGATGTGTTCTCTTTCACACTCTTCGCATCAACGGAAACGGTGTACTTCACATCGCCGGCTGCATTCTTCACCTGCATAACAAGTGTGACATTCTCAGTTCCGGCCGCCTCAGTAAGCTGCTTTACCACATCTGCGGTAAGTGTTCCTTTTGATCCCGATACCATTGCATTTGCGCCGGTCACATTTCCCTGCGCATCCTTTGTCACAGATACCGAAGCTTCCATCTTCTCATCTCCGGATACTTTGATTTCTACCTTAGATGTCTCAACCGTTGATCCGTCCGGCTTTGTCTCAATGGTCGTATCCTGTTTTCCGTCCGGTTTCACATCCGGATTTGTATCTGAAGTTCCCGGATTTACAACAGATCCGCCGCCATTGCTGCCGGTCTTTCCGGTTAATTCGACCGTACCATATACGTTTGAGCCTGACCAGCCCATTCCGGTCTCATCATACCAGCTTAACGTACCGGTACGCTTGCCGTCTTTTGCATCATTGATCTGGAATTCCAGACCGATCTTGGTTCCATTTGCCGGCGTGATGTCGGTCCACTTGAAGGCAGCCTCAACCACGTATCCGCCTTCGATTGTTTTTGTCACAGACTTGACATTCTCTGCCAGACACTTTTGACCATTGAAGGACTGCTCATTTTCAAAGTTGATACGATACTGTTTATCATCCTCTCCATAGGAAGGGGTCTTGCCGTTGTCCTCGTCGATAAATACCTCGAGGGAATCCTGCTCATGTGCCTGAGCGCCTGTTTTATCCAGTACCGCATCGATTACGGTTGCATATACATAGAGATTATCATCGTCCCAGAGAACCTTGGCATCGGCAGAAACCTCAGTGCCAAGGCTGATCGTAAGCGGAATGTTTACCGCATTGTCCCATGCGGCATCTGTCTCTCCGTCAACCGTAACCGTTCCGTATGGGATCTTCTCGATGCCCGGTTTCATGGTTGCCACTGCATAATACTTGCTGCTTGACTCCTGCTTTCCGGTCAGATCGTTAAAGCTTCCTGTCTCTCCGTCATTGTTTACAACAACATCAAGGCTGATCTGCTGTGCGACTTTCAAGTTCTCCATCGGAACCTTGACGGTTGCCTGATATCCCCCTGTGACCGCGTCAGCAGCAGTTCTTGCAACCGTTACCTTAACCGGTGTGATATCCGATGCCGAATTGCTTGGATCTACATATACCGTAACTGCATCTGCGTCATTTACGGTTGTATCGTTTACCTTAACCTGTACGGTAAGACCGTCTGCATTCCATACCGGGATAAACTCAGCCTGAACCGTTCCCTGATCGATCGTATAGGTTTCTCCTGCGATATTGCCATCCTTTGCCGCTGTAATGGTAACCTTCTGAATCGCAGGCTGAAGTTTCGTTGCATCCACATAAGCCCAGTAAGCAGGTTTAGCTTTATAGTTTCCGTCAAAAAGCAGCGGACACTGTGCAGAGCCGTTTGCTCCTCCACCGACATTCGACTGTGAATGCAGCCACGAATTTGGCTCAATGACACCCCAGACGGTAATGCCGGATACGTTTGTCCCTTCATCCTTTAACGCCTTGATTGCCTCATACAGATTCTTATGGCAGTATGCCATCTTCGTGTATTCGCTTTCCTTCGTAGCCGCAGTACCGTCGTAAGTGCTGCTCGCCTTAAAGTCTAACTCGGTCAGCTGCACTTTCCCGGCCGCCTGTGCATACTTCTTTGCTACACTCTTAAACTGTGCAGCCGAGAAACCGTCCACATTGTAATGTGCCTGCATGCCAAAGGCATCCAGTCTGGTTCCTTCTGCCGACTTCACGTCGTTAATCAGTTTTACAATACCCTCACACTTGGTGTTATCTGTCTCGCCATAATCGTTGTAGTAAAGTTCTACATCCTTTGGTGCATATTGGTTTGCATATTTGAAAGCGTTGATGATAAATTCGTTGCTCTCATATACTCTCCACCACATGGAGTTGCTTCCATGACGGGTATCCGATTCACTTGTATCATTTTCATCAGAAGTAACCTTATCATCACGGTATGTATTGCCATTGACCGCCTCATTTACGACATCCCAGCCATAGAAGAGTCCGTCATACTTTCCGTCTGCAGTCTCTCCAAAATAATGATCGAATACGCTGGAAATAAACCATTCCAGTCTGCGGTTCATCGTCTCTTTATCCACATATGGTTTTGTAACATCATAGTTCTCACGGAAGAACCATTCCTGAGTCTGTGAATGCCATACCAGCACATGACCGCGGACACGAATCTTATTTTCCGGATTATCTTTATTCCACTCAAGAATTTTATCCAGCATTGTATCCGCGCGTGAGAAATCTAATGCCTCCTCGTCATCATTTACAACAGGAACCTCCAAATCTTTTCCCTGAAATTTCACTGTCTGAGTCTCTACAGACTTTCCAATCTGATAATTAAACAATGCATCCGGCTTTAATTCATTACCAAGTGTGACTGCATTGAAATGCTTCTCAACAAGCTCCATCAAGGTATCGTCTTCAATTTCACTTGACATGATGGCTGTACCTGCGATTGAACCATCTCCAAGACTCTTTGTAACGGATTCTTTCCAGTCCGGAATATCCTCTTCAATCTCTGGTTTTGGACGTGTAATCTTTTTCATCGTCACACCGGTCACGCAGTACGCACCCTTGACGCAGTCACCCTGTCCATAATTTGTACCCTGTTCAATAATACGGATCACAACCTGATCTGCGGTCTTTGGAACATTGAACGTACCGGTAAACTTCGTCCACTCTCCTGCGGTAAGTGTTTTCGTAACTTCTCCTGAGAGAACACCTGTCGAATAGCTTCCAAGATAAGTTGCCTCTCCACCGGCTACATAATACGGAGCAAAATCAACATTTCTCTGTTCTTCCGGTGCATCTTGGTAAACGTCCGAAAGCTTTGCCCAGAATGAATACTGATACTCGCCTCCGCGTTCGACAGCATCCGTAATATCCTGTGAGAAACAGTCTCCCGGTGTAGCGGTAGACGGATCACGGTTAATCACACCATAGGTCTTCAAGCCGCTGTCACTGATTTCGTTTTCCTCTGTTGCAACTGTGATGGTCGAACTGCCAGCCGATGCATTCCATGAATCAGCCGCCTTATCACTGGTAAAATCCCCATCTTTGATGATGTTATCGCCATAGGTAATCTGGCTTCCGCTTCCTTCTTTTAATTCAAATGTTACACTAATCAGACTAACTTCCGAACCTGATCCAGTTTCGTCAGTTGTCATAAGTCCAACTGCATCAACACTACCTTCTCCAGATGGTTCAATCGTATATTCTTCACTTCCTGTTAAACCATACTGCGTATTAGCGGCATCTGCATCATCTCCACCATTATACACTTTTAAAGTAACGGATCCTTTTTGATCTGCAACATGAAATGTAACGGACTTCACATCTGAAAGTGCAATTGCCTCCGGCACTTTCCATTTCACCTGATCATATTGCGTTGCGAAGGAAAGCTTCCATTTGCCCTCCTCAAGTTTGTACTCTGCATTTCCCCAGCTTACTTCCAACTGATCCGCGGTGAACGTCTTGGCGGTTGTCTGTGCCTCATCCGCATATACTGTCTCAATTCCCCAATTCGACGGCAGCATACCGCATACACTCGTGAACGTCATTGCCGCGGATAGTGCAATACACGCCCCCATTTTCCACATTTTTCCCACTCCTATTTCCTCCTTAACCTTAAATAGATTTTCGTGTGATTTTATCATAGCAAAAGAAACACTTTCAAAAATACGGAAAAAGTATAGAGAAACATCGGACGAAATAAAGAAAACCGATGGCACTATCGCCACCGGCTTTCTGTTTAAAACCAATCTTTCATGATCGGATATAACTGTTTGAATTTCTGATATTTGTCTTCATACTTGTGAACCAGCTCAAGATCAGGCTCTACCGTGTCAATCACCTTGACAAGCTTTGCACACGCATGCTCAACACTGTCAAACGTACCGCATCCAACTGCTGCAAGAATCGCCGCTCCATATCCCGGTCCTTCCTCGGACTCGATGATTTCAAGCTTTACATTCATAACTGCAGCAATGATCTGTCTCCAAAGAGGACTCTTGGCTCCTCCGCCACAGATTCTGGAAGAATCGATTGTGATGCCGAGCGATCTTGCAACTTCAAGCGAATCGCGAAGACCGAACGCAACACCTTCGAGTACCGCAAGTGTCATATCCTCTCGTGTTGTGTCCATCGACATTCCGACGAACATCGCTCTTGCATCCGGATTATTGTGTGGAGATCTCTCTCCCATTAAGTAAGGCAGATAGAATACCTTGTTCTCACCGAGTGTCGTGATTCCTTTCTGCTCTCCGGCATAATCTTTTGTCTTTAAGATTTCATCCATCCACCACTTGTTGCAGGACGCTGCAGAAAGCATGCAGCCCATCAGATGATAACCGCCATCCGCATGTGCAAACGAATGAAGTGCATTGTGTTCATCCACACCGAACCGGTCGCTTGATACAAAAAGTGTTCCGCTTGTTCCGAGAGAAAGATTGCAATGATCTGCACCTACCGTTCCGGTTCCGACTGCCGCAGCTGCGTTATCACCGGCACCGGCAATAATCTTAACTCCCGAAGAGATTCCCAGTTCTGTGGCAATCTCTTCTTTGAGAGTTCCAACGACCTCGTAGCTCTCATACAGATCCGGAAGCTGCTCACGCGACACATGGCAGATATCCATCATCTCTTGGGACCAGCATTTATTTTTGACATCCATAAGAAGCATTCCCGACGCATCCGAATAATCTGTACAAAATGTTCCGGACAGACGGTATGCAAGATAATCCTTCGGAAGCATAATCTTTTTAACCTTTGCCCAAAGCTCAGGTTCGTTCTTCTGCATCCAGAGAATCTTCGGTGCCGTAAATCCTGCGAAAGCAATATTGGCTGTATACTCTGTCAGCTTATCTCTTCCGATCACATCGTTTAAGTAAGCGGTCTCCTCGGTTGTTCGTCCATCATTCCAGAGGATGGCAGGACGGACAACCGCGTCCTGCTCATCCAATGTTACGAGTCCATGCATCTGTCCACCAAAGCTGATACCGTCAACCTGACTCTTGTCACAATCCGATAACAGTTCTTTTAGTCCGTCGATCGTCTGCTCATACCAGTCATATGGATTCTGCTCCGACCAGCCGGATTTCGGAAAAGACAATGCATATTCGCGCGATGCGATTTTCTCAATGCCGCCCTGCTCATTCATGAGAAGAAGCTTAACCGCACTTGTTCCAAGATCAACTCCTATGTATAACATATCTGCCTCCTATGCGAATGGATTCTCCGTCGGGTAACGAACACCTGCCGGCTGATTGTATCCGATCTCATCAACCTCAACACCGATGTACTTAAATACTTCGTATAATGCCTTTCCGTAATGACCAAATGCAACCGCTCCATGGTGAGGGAAGTTTTTCTCGATCAATACGTGGCGATAGAATCTGCCCATCTCCGGAATTGCGAAGATACCGATGGATCCAAAGGATCTTGTTGCAACCGGAAGCACCTCACCGTGTGCAATGTAAGCGCGAAGCTTTGCATCGGCTGTACTCTGCAGACGGAAGAATGTGATATCACCAGGCATAATATCTCCCTCTAATGTTCCGTTTGTCACTTCAACCGGAAGACTTCTTGCCATAATCTTCTGATTTCTCATCTCACAGAAAGAAAGCTTGCAGGATGCGGTATTTCCGCAATGGAATCCCATGAAGGTATCTTTCAGTGTATATGGGAATTTATCCTTAATCTCTTCGTTATACATATCTGCCGGTACAGAGTTGTTGATATCCAATAATGTCACAACATCCTCGCTGACAACCGTTCCAATGAACTCACTTAAGCATCCGTAGATATCAACCTCGCAGGATACCGGAATTCCCTGTGCGGTAAGGCGGCTGTTGACATAACATGGTACAAAGCCAAACTGTGTCTGGAATGCCGGCCAGCACTTGCCTGCGATTGCCACATACTTACGGTATCCCTTGTGATCCTCAACCCAATCCTTTAAAGTAATCTCATACTGTGCAAGCTTTGCCAGCACTTCCGGCTTCTTATTTCCTGCACCCAGCTCTGCTTCCATCTCAGCTACAACAGAAGGAATTCTCTCATCTCCCTCATGCTTGTTGAATGCCTCGAACAGATCCAGCTCGGAATTCTCCTCGATCTCAACACCAAGGTTGTAAAGCTGCTTAATCGGTGCGTTACATGCAAGGAAATTAAGCGGTCTCGGTCCAAAGCTGATGATCTTGAGATCATTTAAAGCTACGACAGCGCGCGCGATCGGCTCAAATTCATGGATCATATCCGCACATTCCTCTGCGGTTCCGACCGGATACTCCGGGATATACGCATGAATATTACGAAGCTTTAAGTTGTAGCTAGCATTGAGCATTCCGCAGTAAGCATCTCCACGTCCGTCAAGAAGGCTGTCTCCGGACTCCTCTGCTGCTGCAACAAACATCTTTGGTCCGTCAAAATGCTTTGCAAGAAGTGTCTCTGCGATCTCCGGTCCGAAGTTGCCGAGATAAACGGCCAAAGCGTTACATCCGGCTGCTTTCACATCCTCCAAAGCCTGCACCATATGGATCTCGCTCTCCACGATACAGATCGGGCACTCATAGATGTGCTCCTCCCCATATTTCGCCTTGTAGGCATCGATCAGTGCTTTTCTTCTGTTAACGGAAAGACTTTCCGGGAAGCAGTCACGGCTGACTGCAACAACTCCGATTTTGATATTTGGCATATTCTTATTGTTCATGATAACTCTCCTTCTCCTAATTGTTTTGTTAATGAAAGTATAGCAATTTGCCTGATTGCAAACGAGTTAAAACTTGCCTTTACAATGTCACTTTTTTGTCATTCTCACTTTACTTAAACACGATCTGTGCAAAATTGAAAAATCCAAGATACC
This sequence comes from Firmicutes bacterium TM09-10, assembly GCA_963639645.1. Taxonomy (GTDB): domain Bacteria; phylum Bacillota; class Clostridia; order Lachnospirales; family Lachnospiraceae; genus Roseburia. The sequence goes on from CAVHWG010000199.1 coordinate 7,520, forward strand.
AGATATGAAAATCATGCAGGCCTGTTAATTCCTGCCAGATAAAATTATCCGATTCCGTTAATTTACTGCATATCGCAGGGAGATTCTTTGCAGCAGCTGCCGCGCTGTCATATGCAATCTCATCCTCCGTTCCGCAGATATTATAAAAATAATCAACAGTGTATGAAGTCTCCTCTAATATTTTTGCCGTCTTCGCCGCCGGATTGCTGGTCGGTGCCGCTGAAAACGCACCAAAATAGCTAAACAGATCTATGCATTCGCCGATTCCGATATTGATGGTCTGCATACCTCCCATCGAAAGTCCCGCCATCGCTCTGTGTGATCTTGAAGCGCTCGGATCCCCTTCCACCGCATATGTCGAATAGTGTGCTTCCATATACGGAATCAGATCGTTGCGGAGCTCCTTTCCGAATACATAAAATGAATTATGATCCGAACCCTCTCTTGCGCAATTCTCCGTAGCTCGCCCATTTGGTGTTACTACGATAAACGGCTCAATTTCTTTATAATGGATCAGATTATCCATCATCCTTTTTATCAGCGAATCCTCATCGACCATTCCCCATTCTGCTTCATCTCCGCCGATTCCGTGCATCAGGTACAAAACATTGTACTTTTTGTCCCGGCTGTAACCGTACGGGAAATAAACATTTGCTTCCTTTGTAATCTCTTTGCCGTCTACAAAATAGTCTTTTGACGGATAACAGATATGTTCGATCACCCCCGCTTCATCCACTCTCTTCTGCTGATATTTTTGCGGAATGCTTTGTGCATTCACATGTACCTTGCCGGTTTCCTGTGCGATCGCCTTTTTGATCATTTCCTCACTGTGTCCCATTTTCTCCCCTTTTGTTCTCCTACGCTGCCGATTTCAACTTTTACGGTAACTGTTCAGGACACCCTACCCGAAGATCAACTCCGGAGTTCCTAAAATAGCATTTCTGATGGCGTCATATGCGTTATATCCAT
>CAVHWG010000200.1:0-5790 GCA_963639645.1 Firmicutes bacterium TM09-10
TCATAATATTATTATATCCTGGGAGGTTTTTATGAACACACAATTATTATCCGATATACGTAAAAATATGAAAAAAGTTATGATTGGCAACAGTCATACGATCGACCTTGTACTGACCTCACTTGTTGCGGGCGGACATGTTCTCCTTGAGGATGTTCCGGGCACCGGCAAAACCGTGCTCGCCAAGTCGCTCGCACGCTCCATGGATGCGGCTTTCGGCAGAATCCAGTTCACACCGGATCTGCTCCCGACGGACGTGGTCGGACTCAACCGTCTCGATCCTAAGACAGGGGAATTCGTCTTCTCCGAAGGTCCTGCTTTCTGCAATATTCTGCTTGCCGATGAGATCAACCGTGCAACACCGAAAACACAGAGCAGTCTGCTCGAATGTATGGCGGAGCGCCAGATTACGGTAGACGGCACAACACATCCGCTGGCTGCACCATTCTTCGTCATCGCAACACAGAACTCGCTCGAAAGTCTCGGAACATTCCCGCTTCCGGAGGCACAGTTGGATCGTTTCCTCATGAAGCTTTCCATGGAATCTTTAAACGCTGCCGACGAGTATTCTCTTGTGGAACGCTTTATCCACGAGGAACCGCTGGCAACGATCGCTCCTGTCTGCACAGCTGCCGATGTGATAACCTTGCAGGAATCCTGCCGCAACGTCTATGTCCATCCGGATCTTATAAACTATATGATTACGCTCATTCAGGCAACACGCAGCGACAGCAGGATCGTAAACGGTGTCAGTCCGCGCGGCACACTCGCTTTCGTCCGTGCCGCACAGGGCTATGCGCTTGTAAATGAACGCGATTATGTGACACCGGAAGATATTAAGGCTGTCGCCGTCCCGGTGCTTGCACACCGCATGACCATGAACGTATCTTTTGATGCGGCCAATGCTGCACGACAGGCCATCGAGCATCTGCTCGGTTCCACACCGGTTCCTACCGAAAACTGGACCGGGCGCTAAACCGACCAGACTTTCTATGACATACATCAGCCCGGTCAAGTCCATTTGCAAACGGGCTCAAGACGAAAACAATAAGGAAAAAATATGTACCTGATACTACTTTTCGGACTCATCTTTGTTCTTACAATGCCAAGAGTCCTGACAAAAAAATTATGGGATCGCGGTCTGAGCGTAACGCTTCGCTTCCGCGACTCCTACATATACGAAGGCGATACTTCCATGCTGCAGGAAGTCGTTGTCAACGACAAGTTACTTCCGCTTCCTGCGCTCGAAGTGCGCCTTTCCATGAGTCCATATCTGGTCTTTACCGGAGATGCAAAGGATAACACCGGCATCTCCGACCAGACTTATAAACGAGATGTCTTCTCCTTTTTGTTTCATCAGCAGATCACGCGCTCTCTTGCGTTCTGCGGCACCAGACGCGGATGTTACCAGATCCGTCAGGCCGACGTTAAATCTTACGATTTCTTTTACCGAAACTGCGGCTATGCCGCCTACCCACAGGATACTGTGCTCTATGTCTATCCTGCGCAGGTAGACAGCCGTCGCATCGACACGATCTGCACCGCCATCTCCGGCTCGGTTCTTGTCCAGAATTCGCTTTTTCCGGACCCGTTTGAATTCTGTGGAATCCGCGAATACACTCCGTCCGATCCGATGAACCGCATCAACTGGAAAGCAAGTGCACGCATGGATCAGACGATGGTCAATCAATTCGACTCCACGACCAATCTGGATCTGGCAATCGTATTTGATCTGGAGGATTCCCGCATCTTAAAGGAAAATGCGTTAGTTGAGGAAACCATCCGCATCGCGGCATCCCTCACGACACGCCTGATCCGTCAGCGTATGGGCGTATCGCTCCACAGCAATGCTTCCATTCCGGATTACAGCGGTATTTATCACAAAGAGGTTCCTGCGGAAACCGGACAGATCGCACAATTAAATCAACAGCTTGCCTGCATTGACGGCACCAATGCATCCGCAGTGGAACTTCTGGCTTCCATCACACTCACCAACGAGCAGTTGATGGTTCTGATTTCTAAAAATACAAACGATGGTGTTCTTGCGGCAGTCCGCACGCTTGCCGATGCCTCACATCCGGTACTTTGGGTGATCCCGAGACATCCGGCGGACGATGAGGCGCTTCCGGAGATTCCTTATGTCCACACACTGGTATGGGAGGTGGCACAATGAATTATAAGAAACCGGTCTTATTGCCGATCCTCACATGGATCCACTCACTTTTATTATTTGCTTTCATTTACCCACTTGCTGCAAGTATGTTAAGCCTGCACAAGATGGATTTTGCACGCATGAGCGCATGCGGATTGCTTTTGGTCATCCCGATCGTATGCAGCAGTCTGCTTCTTGAGCGCATGCATCATATGCTTGTCTACCTGCTCTGCGGATTTGGCATTTCCGCCGTTTCAGCATATATTGCAGCTATGATCACCGGTGCTCAGACCTTTGCCGGATCGGTCACTTTCTGGATGACGTTCTGCGGCGGAATGCTTGTGTTTATCGTTCACACCGTCGGCAAAGTCCGTTACGGAAACATGAAGCGTGATTTTCTTGCCGTGCACGGAGATGAGAATTCCTTTACGCTTCCGGGACCGGAGGTGGACAGTTTTCTCACAGAACCTTCATACTATCATCTGGCCTGGTTCAGCATCTGGTATGTCGTTGGGATGGTGTTGCATTTTACAATGTGCCTGTATGTGATGTTTGCGATGGTGTTCATCGATGTATTTGTCATTGTCGGTTACCATTACTGCGACGCACTCCATCAGTATGTATGCCAGAACCGGAAAGTTGCCAATCTTCCGCTGACAACCATGCGGAATATCCACCGGATCATCGGCATCCTCGGCGCACTGCTCCTTACGCTTGCACTGCTGCCGTCCGTTCTCTTCGGACATGAATTTGACATTCAGCTAAAACCAATGGAACCGATCGACTCCACAGAAATCGTGCAACCGGCAAATACAGAAGCAATGGAGGGTGGCAACGGAAATCCGTTTCAAGACCTTGATGCCGGACCTATATTTGAACCACCGGCATGGCTTCTGACGCTCTGCAAGATTTCAGGATATGTGATCCTTGTCGGAATCGTGGTCTTTATCCTTGCACAGATCATTCGAAGCATGCGGCGTCACGGACAGGATTTCGCGGTCGAACAGGAGGATGAGATCACATTCTTAAAACCGGCGGAAAACGAACCCAAAGAATCCATCTTCACAAGACTGCGCACCGGACATCGGCTTTCTACCAACCAGCAGATCCGCCGGCGCTACCGCAATACGATCAAAAAGACAACAAAAGGGCTGCCCAACAACTGGGCAACCCCTTCGGAACTTGAGCAGGCAGCGTCTCTTCCCGACAATGAATCGACCGCGCATCTGCATGACTGTTATGAGAAAGCACGCTACAGCAAGGACAGCTGTTCCAATGATGAACTGCGGTCTCTGCGATAACGATGCTCTGTATTATTCTTCTGTATCATCGAGTGGGATCGGGTCCCATCCGAAATCCTTGATATACTTGATGTCAAGCCGATTGTTGTCCACATACATCTTAACCAGCTCCTTGCGTATCTCTTTGTCGTTGCTGCCGGACTGCATGAATTTCTCCGGAGAAACCTGGTATCCTTTGCAGAATGCCCGGATGTCCTTCGCATAATCCTCGCCATCCCCGGCAGTCAGGTGCTCCTTAATCGTATATCCGCCGTTACCGTCTGATTTCAACTTCAGACGGGATGGCTGTTCTCCGCCGGCTTCACAGTTCAAGGCATTACCATTCTGCTTGTATACATAACTCCACAAGTTCGCAAATACGGTTACCTCATCACCTTTCGTCACCGTCGCGTAAATAACAGGTGCCGGAATATAAACAGCATCTTCCGTATCATATCCCTGATCCACACTGCACATATAATCACAGATGGTCTTAAGGATCGTATCATTACCTGTATACTCGAATGCCGGAAGTTCCTCCTGCTGCGTTGCATCCTCCGACACATTCAGATTCAGCACTTCTGTTTTCACATCTGTTGGTTCATTCACTGCATACGTGTAGAGCTTGTAGGTTCCGTCATCATAAGTCAGAAGACAGCTGTTCCACTCGACGCCCCTGTTATCGGTCCATGTAATACACTCTTCGCTGTACCGCAGATCCCTGCTTTCATTCCACTCTCCCTGTGCAGCCGGTACCGTCTCAAACGCATCCTTGCAATGTTCTTTTGCATATACTTTCCAGCTGTTCTGAATCCTTGCAATCTCTGCAGTATCATCCACGAGATTTAACGCCTGCTCCTGCCCGACCTGCGTGAGATCATAAGTATAAGCCTCTGTCGTATCTTTGTCCTTGTATTCATTAAAAATATAAAGCAGATCGTCCTGCATCATCACATGTGTCATGACCGTGTCCGCATTAAAATAATTGCAGTCCAATGCCTGCAGATCCAACGCAGCAAGTATTTCTTTGTCATCTCTTCCGTAGATCATCAGCCCACGCTCGTTCGCAAATACAATATATGCATCCGAGCATGCCACAAGCGGGTCCGCATACACATTCGAATCCCTTCTTCCCACCGTGATACCTTCGTCAGCTACTTTTTTCTGTTGCTCCGACATTCCCACAAACGCACGCACCGACTCGAAAAAGGCACCATCTGTAGCAGCATTCACACCTGCTCCTGTCACCACGCACAACGCAAGTACGCACATGCCCGCCGCTGCCACGCGGAATACAGGAAATTTTTGGGTCTTATGCTGCGCGCGTTCCTGCACTCCGCGCCATATCGTATCCGTCTGCTTTGCATCCGGTCCAAGCTGCTCGATCGTATCTTTCAGTTGTTTTTCCAACCTTTCGCTCATCTTTGTTCTCCTTTCAGACTTTCCTTCAAAAGTTTGCGTCCTGTTGCCAACTGCGTCTGCAAGGTACTCACCTTGCGACCGAGAAGTACCGAGAGTTCCTTTACCGGATAGCCCTCATAATAATACAGGTATAGCACGATGCGGTACTTCTCCGGCAGACTCTGCAGCGCCTGCCAGATTTCATTATCCACATCGGAGACAAATGACACCGATTTTTCCGGAGCTTCCTCGATCGGGGTACAGTGTTTGCGGTAATAGCTTTTCTGAAGATCCCGACACTGATTGCGCGTAGTGGTCAAAACCCACGCCGTCTCATGATCTGCATCACGAAACTTTGGATTTTTCTCCCATATCTTCAAAAAAACGGTCTGTGCCACATCCTCCGCATCCGCGACACTTCCGAGCAATAATAGCGCAAGCCGATAGACTCTGTTGATCTGCCTGTCATATAGCTCACGAAATTCCGCCATCGATGCCTTTTTCCTCATGCCAAACTTCCTCCTGCCTGTATCTGATTTATACTTCTATACTATACACGAACGAGAGCTGGAAAAAATCCTGTCAGCAAAAAAATATTTTATTTTCTATCGAATCGGAATTTCCATCTGATCCCCGTCATCATTGCGCAGGATGATCGCCTGCACCTGATCCGGCTCGATCACCTGTACAAAGGAGCTGAGCGCATAAGCCTCTGTCATCTTTTCATTATATCCCGTTCCTCCTGCATCTTCGAGGAAGGAAATCTTCTTTCCGTCCTTTAAGATCACACCGAAGAACTGCGGCACCTGATTGGTATCTTCCTTGATCGTAACCTTGCCGTTTACGCTGTAATTGATCTTGATTGAGATTGGTGAAAGTTCGATATCATCCACAGTAAAAGGCGTATTTTCTATGCTTTTTGCCACCTGGATATTGCTTGCCATGCTGACATCCGGA
>CAVHWG010000201.1:0-14395 GCA_963639645.1 Firmicutes bacterium TM09-10
ATCTATGGCTGCAGATATGCTGACGGCATACTATGACAGAAGTGTTGACACGGCATCACTTTTTGATGCATTAAATATTGGACAGACTGAGAATTATAAAAAACATTTGAATCAGTATGATGTGTTGAAAATCAATATGCAAGGTTTTTTGAGCTCAACACATAGTATGGATGAGATGTTGGAAAAATTTAGTAAGTTTTTACGCTATGACCTTCTTGATGAATATACGCAAGTTCGTTTTCGTGATGAAGATGACTTGGTTCAGGTTATGAAAGATGTCTATGCAAGCACCGGGCGTCCGTTCATTATACTGGTGGACGAGTGGGATTGTCTGTTTCGTGAGTATAAGCAGGATAAAGAAGCGCAGAAGAAATATTTGGATTTCCTGCGGGCATGGTTAAAGGATCAGGAATATGTTGCACTTGCATATATGACAGGAATTCTTCCAATTAAAAAATACGGTTCACATTCCGCACTGAATATGTTCAGTGAGTATTCGATGGTAAATCCAAGAGAGATGGCGGAGTTTTTCGGATTTACGGAAGACGAAGTAAAAATGCTGTGCACAAAATACAAGCGCAATTTTGAAGAGGCACAAGCCTGGTATGATGGATATGAATTGATGACTATGGAGGGTGAAAATCCAAAAGTTTATGCAATGTATAGTCCCAAATCGGTAGTGGATGCAATGCTGAGCGGTTTGTTTGACAATTATTGGAATCAGACGGAAACCTACGAAGCACTTAAGGTATATATTCAGATGAATTTCGATGGTCTGAAGGATGCCATTGTTCGTATGCTCGCCGGAGATCGCGTACAGATCAATACCGGTACATTTTCGAATGATATGACGACTTTTCAGAATCGGGATGATGTACTGACTTTGTTGGTACATTTGGGCTATTTGAGTTATCGTTGGCAGGATAAAACGGTATCCATTCCGAATAAAGAAGTGTCACAGGAATATGTGAATGCAATCAGTACGATGGACTGGCACGAGGTTATCTCGTCGGTACAGGAATCGAGAATACTGCTTGAAGCGCTATGGACGCAAGATGGGGATATGGTTGCTGCGGGCATTGACAAAGCACATAATGAAATTTCAAGTTTGCAATATAATGACGAAAATTCACTCGCATGTACGATCAATCTTGCATTCTATTTCGCTCGTGAATACTATACCATAATCCGGGAATTTCCTTCCGGAAAAGGCTTTGCAGATTTGTGCTTTATTCCGCGTAAAATGCATGCGGATAAGCCTGCGGCTGTCATTGAATTAAAGTGGGATAAGAGTGCAGAAGGTGCGATTGCACAGATTAAGGAAAGACAGTATGTAACGGATCTTAGGGAGTATCACGGAGACTTGTTACTAGCCGGAATTAATTATGACAAAAAGGAAAAGAAGCATACTTGTCTGATTGAAAAATATTGTTTATAAAACATTCCGGCGGAGAGCTACTCTTTTATATAGCCAGTACTGACTGCATCAGTGCTGGCTATATTTTTTCCCATTTGAGATGCACGGGCAAGGGAATATTCGCTATTGATATATTATTAGAACTCCATTGTTTTGACTAAACAATAAACTGAAATTTATCACCAATACAAAGTTGCTTGCAAAGATTGGTGATCGTATTGTCTACATCGTGTATGGTACTTGTGATTCTTAGCAAAGGGTATCCTTTACTGATTTTTAAAGCTTTGGCCTCTTGTGCATTTGCGAATACAATATCCAGCATTTTTCGAGAATGGTCTAAAATAATATTGTGTTTTTTCAATATTTCGTATAAGGATGCATCGTTTAAATCTTCTCCGAATAAAAAAGAGAACGATTCCGGAAACTTATTGAGTTCCAGAATAACAGGTTCATTATCCATATAACGAATTCTTTCAATAACCAGAATTTTGTCTCCTTCGTTTAATGACATTTCCTCTATATCCCGTTCGGAGGGATCTTCTAGAGCAATCTTGATCGTTTTTGCACCCGGGGTGGCATTTTTCATTCGGCACATATCCGAGAAACTGATTACTTCCGTAATGCTGCGTTGTAATTTCTTCTCGGCCACGAAGGTTCCTTTTCCGGATTTGCGCTCTAGATATCCTGATTCGGATAAACCGGCTAAAGCTTTTCTGACGGTTACGCGGCTTACATGGTATGCTTCGCTCAGTTCGTTCTCTGTCGGAAGACGGCTTCCGGCAACACGTTCTCCATCGTCGATTTCTTTTCGGAGTTTATCCTCCAGCTGCTTATATAGTGGTGTGGCTATGGTAGTGTTTAGTTCCATATAGATACCTCTCTCCTGTTATATCTTTATCTAATAGTATAAAACAAAGTTGTGAAAATGTATATATTTTCCTACTTTATATCTATATATTGACAAAATGTATTATATTGTATTATATTAAATGCATAAAACAAATACATACAAAGTAAAAAGGAGAAAAAAGATGGGATACACAAGTAAAGACATTAAAAACATTATTGCTGAGATTCTTGAAGCAAAAAAGGATAAGGGGGGAATTAAGAACATTTATTTTGTAGGATGCGGAGGATCACTCGGTGCGCTCTATCCCGCTAGAACATTCATGGAGAGAGAGGCTCAGGTTTTGAGATCCGCATGGATTAATAGTAACGAGTTTGTACACAGTACACCAAAGGATTTTGGAGAGAACTCTATTATCTGTCTTGCCTGTCACAAGGGTAATACACCGGAAACAATTCAGGCTGCAAAATTAGGAAAAGAAAAAGGTGCGGCAGTCATTATTCTGACCTGGCTGGAAGAATCAGAGATCATTGAATTTGGAGATTATATTATTCATTATACATTTGATGCAAGTCCGGATCATCTTGCCGGTGATATTGATTATGCGGGTGAAAAGACACAGTGTGCTTTGCTTGTAGCAGTAGAATTGCTTGCACAGACTGAAGGCTATGCTAATTATGATAAGTTCTATGAAGGACTGGGCATGATCAGTAATATTATTAAGAATGCCCGCGCACATGTAGCAGCAAGAGCGGAGGCTTTCGCAGAAGAGTATCAGAATGATACCGTAATCTACACAATGGGAAGCGGAGCAGCATATGGAGCAGCTTATATGGAAAGCATCTGTATTTTCATGGAGATGCAGTGGCTCGATTCCAGCAGCATTCATACCGGTGAATTCTTCCATGGACCATTTGAAATTACAGACGCAAACCGTCCGTTTATGATTCAGATTTCGGAAGGATCAACACGTGAATTGGACGAGAGAGCACTTACATTCTTGAAAAAATATGCGAAACGTATCGAAATTCTTGATGCCAAGGAACTTGGCTTATCTACCATTAATGCATCAGTTGTAGATTACTTTAACCATGCTTTGTTTAATAATGTATATCCGATCTATAACCATGCACTGGCAACAAAGCGTGAGCATCCGTTAACCACACGTCGCTATATGTGGAAGGTAGAGTATTAATTAAATATAAGATTTATCATATAGGATAGGGGCAATGGTGATATGTGGGTCACAGTTGCCCTTGTTTTGTTAAATGGAGGAAGAGATATGGCTTTTATTCATATGAATTTAAATTCGATTTCACTGATGAGAACAGGTGATTATTCCTGCGGATAAACAAGATGCTCTTGAAAATTCCACAAGTGGGGATAACGGTTATAAGACATTATATCTTCTGCATGGGGTAAAAGGAAGTTACGTATAAAAAAGGACCAGGAGCACATGAGTGGTTTTTTGGGGACAAATATATTGCAAAAGCAATCGACTGGCTGCCAACAGATATATGATGCCAAAAGATCTTTTTGAATTGGTTAATATACACAAAATAAATAAACAAAATTCGTGACAAGTATACAAAATAGTAAAAAGCAATTGACAAATTATCTACATAAGTATACGATTGTATCAGATACAAACCAATACATCTTAATACAAATAAATACAAAGATGTTAAAGAGTTTTGTATTTTAAGAAAATGCGCAGGTTTCTTAAAGTAAGGTTCTTAGCAATAAGAGACGATATTTCTTAGTAGAGTTTAGGAGGGCAACTTATGTTTTGGGTAGAATTGATTATTGTTCTGGCAATTATTTTCCTAGGTGTGCGCATAGGCGGAACATTCCTGGCAATGGCAGGTGGAATCGGAATGTTTATTATGACATTTATCCTTCATGTTACACCGGCAGATCCGCCAATTACTGTAATCTTAATTATGATCGCAGTAATTTGTGCGGCAGCAACCATGCAGGCATGCGGAGGTTTGGATTTCCTTGTTCGCATCGCTGAAAAGTTACTTAGAAAAAATCCAAAGATGATCACAGTATTAGCTCCGGTTGTAGCTTACATTTTTACATTTATGTGTGGAACAGGACATATTGTATACAGTCTTCTTCCGGTTATTAATGAGATTGCGATTGAGACAGGTGTCAGACCGGAGAGACCGATTTCGGCATCCATCGTTTCATCGCAGCAGGCGGTTACAGCATGTCCGATCTCGGCTGCAACCGTTGGTGTTCTTGCATTTATGGCAGAAGCAACCAATTATACAACAGTAAATATTTTTACACTTTTGGTTGTATGTATTCCGGCAACACTTCTCGGAACCGTTGCAGCAGCACTTGCAGTCCTCAAAAAAGGCAAAGAACTTGCAGATGATCCGGAGTTTCAGGCACGTGTAGCTGCAGGACAGATTGAAGATTTCTCCCAAAAGAAGGAAACTGCTGTTAAAACAAGCAAGAATGCTAAAATTTCAGTTGCAGTATTCCTGATCGCTATGGTTGGAATTGTTCTTCTTGGCGCCGTAAATGCACTTGTTCCTACATTGGCAGACGGAAGCAAGCTTCCGCTCACAACCGTAATCGAAATCTTTATGCTTGTAGCAGCTGCTGTCATGGTATTACTTACGAAGCTTGACAGTGAAAAAGTACTGGATCAGCCGGTATTCCGAACAGGTATGTTTGCCGTTGTTTTAGCATTTGGATTATGCTGGCTGGTAAATACTTTTATTGGGGATCAGTCATCATTCATTACTGATAATATGTCAGCGTTAACCAACGAGTATCCTTGGATTTATATTATAGCGATATTCATTGTGGGCGCTATTACAACGAGTCAGTCATCGACAACCATGATCATGGTTCCGATCGGTATTGCACTTGGACTTCCGGCAAATGTTATCGTAGCAGGATGGGTTGCATGTTCTTCAAACTATTTCATCCCGGCTTCCGGACAGTGTGTTGCAGCGATTGCCTTTGACTCAGCAGGTACAACCAAAATCGGTAAATTTGTATTGAACCACAGCTATATGCTTCCGGGACTTGTATGTACCGCAGTATCTGTTTTATCTGCATTACTGATTGGGGGACTCGTATTCTAATCCATCTGGAGACGGCATGATATACTAAGGTAATCAACCATAACAGACAGGTTGACATAAGACTGTAATCTTACAGAAACGGTGCGTTAAAAGGAGGAAAAGTTTTTACGGTTCCGGGAACGTGGTGTATGGGTGATGGAACCACTGCAGCATATGATTCTTTTTGAAGAGATGGGGATTCCCGCAAAACGTATTATCACAGCAGGTGGAGGAACCAAGAATGCTGGCTGGTTTCAAAGAACTCGGATCTGTACTTCCGGCAGGTTATCCGCCCGATTGCAAAAATACAGCATATTACAGAAAACATTACGAAATTTTAAAAAAGCTATACCTGACCAATAAAGACATTATGCACGAACTTCGCAATGAATAAAGGAGAGAGAAAAAATGAGCGATTATAAGATACTGACAGTGGGAGATAATGTATGTGACAAATATCTCTCCAGAGGAAAAATGTATCCGGGTGGACAATGCGTGAATACATCGGTTTATGTGAAAATGAACGGATTAGATTCTGCATATCTTGGAAAATACGGAAACGATGAAGTTGCGGAATGCGTGCAGAATACGTTAAAAGAACTTGAAATCGATGATAGTCATTGCCGCAAATATGAGGGCGAGAATGGCTTTGCCCTTGTAACCTTAAAGGGAAACGACCGCTGTTTTCTAGGATCAAACAAAGGTGGCATCGCAAAAGAACACGAATTCAGATTTAGCGGAGAAGACAAAGAATATATGAAGCAGTTTCAGATGATCTATACCAATCTGAATTCCTATATAGAGAAGGAACTTCCGGAATTAAAGTCAATAGGTGTGCCGATTGCCTACGATTTTTCTACCCGTTGGACAGATGAATATCTAAAGGAAGTCTGTCCGTATGTAACGGTAGCGATTCTGTCCTGTGCGCATTTGTCGAATGAGGAAAGAGAACGTGAAATGAAAAAGGCGCAGAAGAATGGTGTGAAGATCGTACTTGGTACAATTGGAGAGGATGGTTCTTATGTACTGTATAAAGATAAGATGTTGTATGCTCCTGCGGTTCATGCAGATGATGTGATTGATACAATGGGAGCCGGAGATTCTTATTTTTCCGCTTTCTTATGCTCGCTGCTGAAAAGCTCAAAGACAGGTGCTGTCATGGAAGGAACTGACGAAGAGATGGAAGAACGGCTTCACCGTGCAATGAAAGCAGGAGCCGAATTTGCAGCCAAAGTGTGTGCAATGGAAGGGGCATTCGGGTACGGTGTCCCGATTCAGGGAAGAACCGAATTATAAAAGAGAACAATTTAATTTAGCAAAGGAGAATGAAATATGAGACCAGATGTATATGAAAATTTAGAAGAAGGAATTAAGTGTGTATATAAAAATGAGAAATGGCTTGTCTGCATTAAAAATTGGAAACCGGATAATGATGTGAACGGAATTGCCCATTTGGAAATTCATCATTCAACCGATGAACAGTTTATACTTGTAAATGGAAAAGCGATTCTTATTACGGCGGAGAGAAATGATGGCAAGTTTGACATTGAATTGACTCTTATGGAGAAGGGCAAAGTATACAATGTTCCACGCGAGTGCTGGTTCTATTCCATTACACAAAAAGATACGAAAATGATGTATGTTCAGGATTCCGGATGCTCTATGGATAACAGTGATTTCTGTGATCTGACAGAAGACGAAATTCAATATATTCAGAAAGCCGCAACTCAATTACTGGCATAAAATACAAGGAGAAGCTGTATGGAGAAAAACTATGTTCTGTTCGATTTTGACGGAGTGATAGCGGATACAGAAGAAAGTAACAGTCATTATCTGGGGCTTGCACTGAAAGCATTTGGTGTGGAACTGACACAGGAAGACAAAGACCAGTTGATCGGTACGCATGACTCAGCACTTTTGTATGAGTTGCTTGGAAGATCGCCGGAAAAGATAACAATGGAACAGCTTCTTGAAAAGAGAAAAGAATTAGGAAATACATATGAGAATGGACGTATCGAGCCGATGGATGGATTGCTGGATTTCATAACCGATCTGAAAAAGCGTGGGAAAAAACAGGAAGAATGCATTGCGATTGAGGATTCTTCAATTGGAATAAAGGCGGCAAAAGCGGCAGGAATTGAGGTGATTGCCTATACGGGATCCGGTGAAAATCAGGATGTCAACCAAGCGGATTACGTTCTTTCTGTGTATGAATCAGGTAGTGAATGGATATGAAACAATATTTTATTGTATGCCCGCTGGTGTTTCTGGCGGGCTTTGTTGATGCCATTGCAGGCGGCGGCGGTCTGATTTCTCTGCCGGCATATCTGCTTGCCGGAGTTCCCGTGCATCATGCGATTGCGACGAATAAACTGTCCTCCTCGACGGGAACTTTGGTCTCAACGGTGAGACTGATTAAAAATAAGAAGGTGGATTGGAGCTTTGTGCCGGAAACCGTTATTGGCGCTGCAATTGGTTCAGTCTGCGGTGCACATCTTGCATTGCGCATTAGTGACCATGTACTTAAGGCTGCACTTGTTATTGTCCTTTTGTTCGTGGCATTCTTTGTCTTAAGAGACAAGAATCTGGATGCTGAGGTTCCGGAAGGAATGTCGAAGAAGTGGCAACATCTGCTTGCGTTCGGATGTTCATTAGTTATTGGAACATATGATGGATTGTACGGACCCGGAACAGGCACTTTTTTATTGCTTGCATTTACGAAATTTGTCAGGATTCCGCTTGCAAAGGCCACAGGAAATGTAAAAATAGTCAATTTGTCCTCAAATATTTCTGCTTTGATCACATTTCTTCTGACCGCGAAAGTTCTGTGGGGACTTGGAATGGCAGCTTCTGTATTCAGCATTGTGGGACATTATATGGGAGCAGGCATGGTTATGAATAATGGTGCGAAGATTATGAGACCGATTATTCTTATTGTGCTGGCAATGTTATTGTTGAAAGTGATTCTTGGATTGTAAAACAGCATCCCTGCGGTATTACCGCGGGGATTTCCTATTTTTCACTGATTTTTTCCGTTATAGCATAATAAAAGATTGATAAGAAATAAATATCTGATATTATAGAATATGATAAATATAGGGAGAAATATAGATCCAAATAATATATGTTATATAAGAAATGACAGGAACCGCACGAAAACAAACAAGGTTTATGAACAGGAGACTACCATGCTAACCTACAATTTAGAGCAGCGAAACGACGAACCGAAATATTATTATATATACAAGATGATCCGGAAAGATATTGAGGATGGAGCTTTAAAGAAGGGAGAGAAGCTTCCTTCGAAGCGCAGTCTGGCGGAGCATCTCGGAATCAGTCTGATCACGGTGGAAAATGCATATCAGATGTTAAAGGAAGAAGGCTACATTGAACCGAGGGAGCGAAGCGGATACTTTGTATGTGAGATTCATGCGATTGCATCAGCGAAACCGGTGGATCAGAAGCTTCGTATGCTGCCGGAAGAACCGGAACAGATCAAGGATGGAAGACTTGCGAATACGATGACGGAGAACTTCCCGTATTCAAAATATTTTAAGACCGTTCGAAGCGTTATTACGGAATATGGGGAGGAACTGTTGCAGCGCTCGCCGAACGAGGGCTGTGCAATTCTACGCAATAGTATTGCATCTTATCTGCTGCGCTACCGGGGTGTGTTTGCGCAGCCGGAACAGATCATTATCGGATCCGGAGCAGAGCACCTGTACGGAACGGTCGTACGTATTCTGGGAAATGATAAAGTGTACGGAATCGAGGATCCGTCATACCACCAGATTCGAAAGGTATATGAGGGAACCGGGGCCAAATGCGAGGCGCTTGCGATGGGCGAGGATGGAATCCGGAGTGATCTGCTTATGTCCACACAGGCGGATGTGCTGCATGTGACGCCTTTTCACAGTTATCCGTCCGGCGTGACGGCAACGATCGGTAAACGTTACGAGTATCTGCAGTGGGCGCGTGAGAGAAATCATTATATCGTGGAGGATGATTTTGACAGCGAGTTTTTTATGCCCGGTAAACCGATCGAGACGTTGTTTATGCTCGATAATGGCAAGCATGTGCTCTATATCAACACGTTTTCCAAGAGCATTTCGCCGTCCATCCGTATGGGGTATATGATCCTGCCGGAGCATCTGCTGGAACGGTATCACGAGACGTCCGGCGGATTTTCATGCACGGTTCCGGTGCTGGAGCAGTATGCGCTGGCGGAGTTTATTAACAAGGGATATTTTGAGCAGCATCTTAGCCGGGTGCGCAGACAGAGAAAACTGCGATGAGTAAATATATTTAAAGAAAAAGCGACATTCGTAAAAGGATCAGTCTAACGACTGATCCTTTTGAGGGGAGTATAAATAATTAATAAGAGGTATAACATTGAAAAGATAAACATCTTTTCAAACTGATTATATATGATGTGGAAGAAAAAAGCAATCAAAATTATGTATATTTTCGTAGTCAATAGGTACACTATTTTTGTAACAAAATGTACAAACCGTTGCTATTGGCGGAACCCAAGGAAACGGAAATGTTTAAAAAGTGAGGTAAAAAAATGACTTACAACAAAAACACGGACGCTTACGACAGCACAAATGCAGGAAGTGACAAGTCTGCCAACAAGACTTCGAATAAAACTTCGAATAAAACTTCGAATAAAACTTCCAACAAGGCATCCAACAAAACAAGCAATAAGACATCCAATCGCATGACGGATCGTGCAACTGATGAGTCGGATTCGATGGATGATTGCCATCGCTAGAACGTTCTTGTAAAAAAAGCATAGTATAATAGAAAACAGATTATGGAGACGCTGGTTTTCGTAATCTGTTTTCTGTTAAGGAGAAACTATGGATTTTCAAATCGTATACGCATCGCAATTGGAACAGGTGTTGAGAGAGAGCAGGGGAATTCTGATCGACATCAGGGATCCGGAAGATTATAACGCCGGACACTGGCCGGGCGCCGTCAATTATCCGTATGAGATGTTTGAAAACAGAAGTCTTCGTCTGCCGCGGAACCGTAAGCTGATCCTGTACTGTGAACACGGCGGAGGCAGCATGCAGATCGCGCGAAGACTTGGAAGGGAGGGCTACCGTATCGCAACGGTTGTCGGCGGGTACGAAGCGTTAAAGAAGCAGCTCTAAAAAGTAAAAAAATGTACAGAATACCTATTTCAAAATTTGATAGAATATGTAACAATATGAGTGAAATATAATATACATAGAAAGAGAAATTTATGAAGACATTTGATTTAGTAGTGCCTTGTCACTTTGGACTTGAGGCGGTAGCCAAGCGTGAAATCTACGATCTCGGATATGAGATCACAAGGGTAGAGGATGGGCGTGTGACGTTTACCGGGGATGCGGAAACCATCTGCCGTGCGAATATTTTCTTAAGAAGCGCGGAGCGCGTGCTTCTTCTGGTAGGACGCTTTAAAGCGATCACATTTGATGAGCTGTTTGAGGGGATCAAGGCCTTGCCCTGGGAAGACTACATTCCGAAGGACGGCAAATTCTGGGTGAAGAAAGCATCCTCGATCAAAAGCAAACTTTTCAGTCCGTCGGACATTCAGTCGATCGCAAAGAAGGCGATGGTGGAACGTATGAAGCAGTCGTATCATCTCGACTGGTTCCCGGAGGACGGTGCAGAGTATCCGGTGCGCATTTTCCTGCTGAAGGATGAAGTGATGGTGACGATCGATACATCGGGTGATTCGCTGCACAAGAGAGGCTATCGACTTGCAACGAGTAAGGCGCCTCTTACGGAGACACTGGCGGCATCGCTGATCATGCTGACACCGTGGAAAAAGGATCGTATACTGGTCGATCCGTTCTGCGGAAGCGGAACGTTCCCGATCGAGGCGGCGATGATGGCTGCAAATATCGCGCCGGGCATGAACCGCAGCTTTACCGCGGAACAGTGGACGAATCTGATTCCGAAGCAGCTGTGGTATGACGCGGTGGAAGAGGCACAGGATATGGTGGATCTGAATGTTGAGGTGGACATTCAGGGATATGATATTGACGGAGAGGTTGTGAAAGCGGCGCGCGAGAATGCAAAGAGAGCGGGCGTTGACGGACTGATCCATTTTCAGCAGAGGGAGGTTGCGGCGCTGCACCATCCGAAGAAATATGGTTTTATTATTACGAACCCGCCGTACGGTGAGCGTCTCGAGGAGAAAGCGGATCTTCCGGCGCTCTACACGCAGATCGGACAGGCCTATGCGGGACTGGATGCGTGGTCACTGTATATGATCACGAGCTATGAGGATGCGGAACGGTATATTGGAAGGAATGCGGACAAGAACCGCAAGATCTACAACGGTATGATCAAGACGTATTTTTATCAGTTTATGGGGCCGAAGCCGCCGAAACGCAAGTAATGAGGAATTGATAAAGAGGTAATTATGAAATATTCGAAAAGATACATCGCCTTTACCGTGATGCTGGCACTGGTCTTTTTGTTCAAATTTCAGATATTGGGAGTGGACAGAGCCCAGGTGGGACAGTTCCGCGGCGCACAGCTTGATGCGGAGGTGTGGAATCCGCTTGTCGCGCGGGATGTGAATGCCAATCTCATCAAGGCGGTCATTGACAATCAGGAATATACAAGTGCGAAAAGCAATTTTTATATGAACCGGGACCGCAATATCATGCTTCCGGTGTCGATGCTGCGCGATTCGCTGAATTGCAGTGCACATATTTATGACAACAACCGGCTTCTTGTCGAGAAGCACACATTGTCCGTGGAGATGAATGCGGGTGAGAAGAAGGCGTATGTCAACGGGGAATCGTATGACATCACCTCGGCTTTGACGAAGAAGGACGGTGAGTGGTATGTGAGCCTGAATGATCTGTCGGATCTGCTGGGCTACAACTGCACATTTAATATCGATGATAATACGATCAGTGCGTCAGACACCGACACGACATCGCTTGTGCCGACGTCCTATGATCTGCGCGACAAGCTCCGCGTGTCGGAAATCCGCAATCAGGGAAGTTACGGAACCTGTTGGGCTTTCGCGGCAACTTCCGCGCTCGAGTCTTCGCTGCTCCCGGAAGAGAAAGCGCTTTTTTCCGTGGATCACATGACGATGAGCAATTCGTTTAACGCAAATCAGTATGACGGCGGTGAATATACGATGGGTATGGCATATCTTGCCGCATGGCAGGGACCGGTCTACGAGGCGGATGATCCGTACGGAGACGGAGAGAGCGATGCGTCGCTTAAGGCGGTCAAGCATGTGCAGGAAATGCAGATCATCGATGGTAAAGACTATGAGGGAATCAAGGAAGCGGTCTTCGAGTACGGCGGCGTGCAGACTTCGCTGTACAGCACGATCCGCAGCTCGCAGGGCGATTCCCAGTATTATAACAAGACGACAAATGCGTACTGCTACATCGGTACGGAGAAGCCGAATCATGATGTTGTGATCATCGGCTGGGATGACAACTATCCAAGCTCTAATTTCAATACAGCGCTCGAAGGAGACGGCGCGTTTATCTGCCAAAACAGCTGGGGCAGTGATTTCGGTGACAACGGAATCTTCTATGTGTCCTATTACGACACGAATATCGGCACACATAACGTGGTATACACGCGCGTGGATGATACGGACAATTATGATCATATCTACCAAAGTGATCTGTGCGGCTGGGTAGGCAAGATGGGCTACGACAGTGAACAGATCTACGGTGCAAACGTATTTAAGGCGCAAAGCGCCCAGACACTTGCTGCGGCTTCCTTCTATGCGACCGGTGCAAACACGGAATACGATGTGTATGTGGTGCACAATTTTGTCAATGAGAAATCCTTTGACAACCGTGAGAAGGTTGCGGAGGGGGTTCTGACGAAAGCCGGTTATTATACGATTGATTTTGATAAGATGATCGAGCTTGCCAAAGGCGAGAAATATGCGATCGTGATCCGGATCAAGACTCCGGGCTCAACGCATCCGCTCGCGATCGAGTATGACACCGGAGAGAAGATACTGCAGGGTGTGGATCTCGATGACGGAGAGGGCTATATCAGCCCGAACGGTAAGAAGTTTGTCAATGTAAAAGAAAAGAGAGAGTGCAATCTCTGCATTAAAGCATTTACGAGGGATATGTGATGGATGAAGTCGTATTGAAGTGGGTCACAGTCCTGACAGGAATGCTGACCGTGATCGTGTGTGTTTCGCTGTACTTTTTTCCGGATCTGCACACACGCGAGGTGCTTGCGGCGGAGCAGCAGGAGCGCGTCGGTGATGCGGATGTTGTCACGGACTATGTGGATCCGGACGAGGTTGTCGTCAGTGATGAGACAGTGGATGCGCAGCTTGAGATTGCGCTGCCGGAGAATCTGTCGGAGGATCAGCTCGATGTGGAGAATGATTATATCACGCAGACGGTCTATATCCGCTTTGCGGGTGGTGTGGCTGATTATTTTGACCGCTACAGCATCAAGGGAAGCTGTGACCATATCGCGTCGCTGTCCTATTATATGGATGGGGATGACGGTGTGATCGCGCTCATGCTCGACCGCGTGTATGAGCTGTCACAGAATTATAAGGACGGAAGTCTCTACCTTGACTTTGTGGATCCGCATGATATCTACGACAAGGTAGTCGTGGTGGACGCGGGACACGGAGGTAAGATGCCGGGCGCTTTAAAGCTTGGCGTGTACGAGAAGGACATTGATCTTGCGATCCTGTTGAAGCTGAAAGCGATGTTTGACAAAAGCGATGCGAATATCGGCGTGTATTACACCAGGACAACGGATGCGAATCCGACGCTCGATCAGCGTGTTCAGCTCGCGAATAAATGTGCTGCGGATCTGTTTATCAGTATCCACAACAATTCATCGGCAACCGGTAATTTCACAAGCACCAAGGGAACACAGGTAATGTACAGTGAGTCGGACGATTCCGAACTGTCCAGCAAACATCTGGCACAGATATGTCTGAACCGGCTCTGTGAGTCGCTCGGCAGCACGAAGCGCAATCTGCTTCCGGGAGACAGTATCTATATCATAAGAACGAGCAAGGTG
>CAVHWG010000201.1:14405-16696 GCA_963639645.1 Firmicutes bacterium TM09-10
ATTATGAGGAACTTGACAAGTTGAATGATGCGGCTTACCAGAAGAAGGCGGCCAAAGGCATATACAATGCGATCATGCAGGCTTTTGAGGAGGGCTATTAATTATGACGAAGATTATTTTTGCAACAGGCAATAAGGACAAGATGAGAGAAATCCGTGAGATTATGGCGGACTGCGATGTGGAGATCACTTCCATGAAGGAAGCCGGAATCAATGTGGACATCGTTGAGGATGGTACGACCTTTGAGGAAAATGCACTTATTAAGGCGCGTGCGATCGCCGCACATACCGATGCGATCGTTCTTGCGGATGATTCGGGACTGGAAATCGATTTTCTGAATAAGGAGCCGGGCGTATATTCGGCGCGTTATATGGGCGAGGACACTTCCTATACGATCAAAAATCAGAATCTCATTGACCGTCTGGACGGCGTGGAGAAAGAGAAGCGTACCGCGCGTTTCGTATGTGCGATCGCAGCAGTTCTTCCGGATAAGAGAGAACTTGTGACACGTCAGACCATGGAAGGCTACATTGGATGGGAGCCGGAAGGCGAGAACGGATTCGGTTATGATCCAATCTTCTACCTCGATGAATTCGGTTGTTCTTCCGCCGCATTATCGCGTGAGCAGAAGAATGCGATCAGTCACAGAGGCAAGGCTCTTCGCGCGATGAAGGAACTTCTTGTGAAAGAAATTTAAAATTTATTTTGCTTTTTGCAACATTATTATCGTCTGATCTGTATAGTAAGTAGAACAGGCGATAATTTATTATCCGGATACAGTGAGGAAAATCAAATGGTAATGTGTTTGGAACAACCGCAAACATGGAGTATGAGGCTGCAGCAGACCGCTTTATCCCTGGTTGCAGGAATGAAACAATTGATATTATATGGTGCAAAACACCTTTCGGAGGTGTTTTGTTTTTCAGCAAAAGTCCTTCCGATGGACGCAAAAGCGAAAGAAAAGGAAGAAGCCAACGCACAGGCGGCACGTCTTCTGGATGAGTATGGAAACAACATTCTGCGATTGGCATACTCCTACTTACATAATATGAGTGATGCAGAGGACATTCTGCAGGATACACTGATCCAATATATCAGGACAGCTCCGAAACTGACCGGTGCCGCGCATGAAAAGGCATGGCTGATGAAGGTGGCGGCAAATCTGAGCAAAAATAAGATTCAGTACAATCAGGTGCGGCGCGCGGATGAACTGGACGAGACGCTGGCTGCGGAGGAGCGGAAGGATTTACAGTTTGTATGGGAAGCGGTGCGGCAGCTGCCGGAACATTACAGGGAAGTGATCCACCTGTTTCATTATGAAGGGTATTCGACGGCACAGATCGCGCAGATGCTCGGACGCAAGGAGGCGACGGTGCGCTCGGATCTGAGGCGCGGAAGATTGCAGCTTCGGGACATTCTGAAGGAGGAATATGACTTTGCGGAAGTATGATGAGATTATGGATAAAGTGGAAGTAACGGACGAAATGAAAAAGAGGATCCTTTCCAATATTGAGAAGGAAGATCTGACAAGTATTGCTCCGAAACGCGTTTTCCGGTGGAATAAGATGGCATCGATGGCGGCGGGGCTGGTTGTGCTGTTGATCGCAGGCACATTATTGTATCCGCAGCTGATCCACAGGGATGATGTGGAGCCGGATGAGAATGTGCAGAGCGTCTGGGGCATGCAGGAATACGATTCGGCAGAGGCAATGTCGGAAAATCTGTCGTTTGTGATGAAGGATATACCGTCGCTTGCCGGAAAGTCGCAGGAGACGTCGTATGTTGTGTATGATGAGAATTTCGGTGAGATCAATTACGCGTGGGATGATCAGAGAATCTATTATCGCAAGTCTGCCGGAACGGAAGATAATTCCGGTGATTATGCAGAATATGCAAAGCAGGATACAGAGGATGTAGAAGGACTTTCCTGTACTTTGAAAGGAAACCGTGATGAGCAGTATGTGCTGGCGACATGGACGGATGGCACATATGCCTATTCGTTGAGTGCTGCAAAAGCGATGTCAAAGAAGGAAATGACGAACCTGATTGTAGAAATAGCAAAAAATATTTAAAAAATTTCAAAAATAATGTTGACAAGAACCACACCCTATAATATAATACTACTTGCGTCACGGATGAAGCGGACGCAAATAAATAACCTTCGGGGTGTGGCTCAGCTTGGCTAGAGCGCCTGGTTTGGGACCAGGAGGTCGCAGGTTCGAATCCTGTCACCCCGACTTCATGCGGGTGTAGTTCAATGGTAGAACACCAGCCTTCCAAGCTGGATACGT
>CAVHWG010000202.1:0-2868 GCA_963639645.1 Firmicutes bacterium TM09-10
GGATCATACATCAGCTTTGTCTCGATCGTACCATCCGCAAATACTGTATAGGCAACCTTGCACTTGCTTGCCGGAGTTGTCGGCATATAGTAAGTATAGGTGATGGTCACGCTGTGTTCATCCTCTTCCACCGTAGTCGGCGCATTGTCAAACATACCGCCGTCCCTGTGGCTGATGTACATGCTTGCGATCTTCCACTGTGCGTAACGTGCCGGAGCCATGCTGCCGTAGTCATTGTCGACCGGAGCTCGCCAGAAGTTCGGCATCGGGATCTTCTCGATCATCTCCTTACCCGCATAACGGTAGGAAACAAGGCCTCCGTTTAATAAAGAAAACAGGCAGTCAAAGTCATCGCCTCTGACACCGATGTTCACCTTGCCTTTTACCACACGAAGCGGACTGGTCGGTACTTCAAACGCTTCCACTTTCTTGTATACCTTCTGTCCGAAAGCGACCTCATGTCCGCCTTCTGCCCAAAGTGTACCCTCTTTTAATGCGAAGGAAACCGTCAGTGTATACTCTGCATCCCCCGGTACCGCAAACGGAATCTCGTATTCCTTTGTCGATAACGGCGCTACGTCAGTTGCAACTTTCTGCTTTTTTACAACTTTTCCACATTTCTCGAGAAGAAGCACACAATCATACACATTGGTATTCACAAACAGGTTCTTATTCTCAACGGAAAAAGCGCCCTCATGTTCAAACTTCACACTGATATTCTGATAGTTGAACTTCACTTCCTGCATCTTCGGGGACGCATCGCGCTCACAGCCGTAGCAGACACCGTTTCCACTGAAATTATAATCGGTCGGACGCTCGCCGCAATCGCCACCGTATGCCTGAAATTCCTGTCCGAAACGATCTTTTTTGAGGATCGACTGATCAATGTAATCCCAGATAAATCCGCCCTGATAGCGCGGCTCGGTGTCTGTCAGATCCGTATATTTGTGCATGGCACCACAGGAATTTCCCATCGCATGCGTATACTCACAGCAGATAAAAGGCTTTTCCTTATGCTCGTCCAGAAATTCCTTGATTTTGGCGGCCGGTGTGTACATCTGGCTTTCCATATCACTCGTGCCGTCATATCTGCGGTCATTAAAGATTCCCTCGTAATGTACCAGGCGGTACGGATCCAGTTCACGGAATTTCTCCGACATATCAAACGGTACTTTTCCGCCGAAGGACTCATTTCCGATCGACCAGATCAGAATGGCCGGATGGTTCTTATCTCTCTGATAGCAGGAGTTTACACGATCGAACATCATCGGCTCCCAGTCCATATTGTCGCCCGGAACAATGGTATCCTTCGGAACCAGTCCGTGATTGGCCGCATCCCAGGAACCGTGTGATTCCAGATTGTTTTCCGCGATCATATACAGACCGTACTTGTCACACAACTCATAGATACCCGATGCATCCGGATAATGGCAGGTTCGGATTGCATTGATATTGTTGCGTTTCATGGTCAGGATATCGGTAAGTGCTTCATCGAATGATACCACACGTCCTGTCTTTGAGCTGAACTCGTGCCGGTTCACGCCCTTGAACACGATACGCTTGCCGTTGAGTTTCATAAGCCCGTCTTTCATCTCAAAGCGGCGGAAACCGACAAACTGGCGGATCACTTCTGTCACATTTCCATCTTCATCTGACACTTCGATCGTCAAAGTGTACAGGTTTGGTGTCTCCGCACTCCACAATACCGGATTTTGCACTTCCTTATTAAAATGAACAGTATGAGCAGTTACACCTTCCGCGATCTTAACGTCATCGGCATCCGATGCAAGAGAAATTGTTGCCTCGAAAACCGTCTTCTCCTCATTTTCGGTCAACTGTGTGTAATCACGGCTTCCGCACAATGTAAATTTTGCACTTCCGGTTCCGCATACCTGCAGATCAATGGCAAGATCGGCTTTATCAAAAGTCTCATTTACCACCGGCTGGACCTTCAGATCATAGACATGCGCACGTGGCATCGTGTACAGATATACGCTGCGGAAGATACCGGAGAACCGATAGAAATCCTGATCTTCACACCAGCTGGAAGAAGTCCACTTAAACACCTTTACGGCAAGTTTGTTTTCACCTGCCTGCATATACGGAGTCAGATTAAATTCGGACGGTGTAAAGCTGTCCTCGCTGTATCCGACATAGTGTCCGTTCAGCCATAAAGCGAATCCGCTCTCCACGCCCTGGAAAGAAACATACAGACCATTTTCCACAAAATCTTCCGGAAGGGTGAAATATTTCACATAACTTGCCACCGGATTGAACTCGGTCGGAACCGCATCGCGCCATATATCTTCTCTTCCGTCCCACGGATACTGGATATTGACATACTGCGGAATATCGTATCCTTCCATCTGAATATGTGCCGGCACACGAATGCTGTCCCACGGTCTGCAATCATATTCCGGTGTCTCAAACCCGGCGATCGTCTGCGTATCATTTTTCGCGTAATGAAACTTCCAGACTCCATCTAACGAGATCCGGTAGCTGCTGTTTCCTGAGTTCGCCTCTTCACTTGTCTTACCGGCAACATGATCCGAATGTGCTGCCATACAATTGTCTTTAAAAAATTCAGGATCATGAATCTTGTTTGTATCAAATTTCATACGATTTTGTTCTCCTCTAAATCCAACAGAAGCTGCCGCACTATCGTACGGCAGCTTTGCTTTTAATCAAAATCAAATTTTGTAATTCGATCATGCATTGCCTTATAGCGGAAGCGGATCATCTCATTTTTCTCTAAAACGTCCTGCTCCGTTCCTCTGTACTGGCAACGAATGCAGCTATAAATACCTGTTTCCTTATTATAAAACATATCAATGTCCAGATCTCTGAGGAAGCAGGATGGGCATCTGT
>CAVHWG010000203.1:0-7943 GCA_963639645.1 Firmicutes bacterium TM09-10
ATGTATAACTGTACAGATACGATGATTTGCTGCGCCCGTAGGACGAGCTCAACAGTACGCCGCCGGACGAATCAAAAGCAACTCCCTGCACTTTTGCCGGAATTTTATAGCTGCTTAATGCAACCAGTTTGTCGCTGGAATGATCAAAATAATAGGCATACATCTTGGAATTGACAAGCAATGTGTGTGTCGCGATCCAAAGTCTTCCGCCGTAATACGTAATACAGGACGGTGCATTTTTCACCGAATACTCATCGACCACTTCTCTGGCATCCACCACCTCACCCTTGTTCTGATAAGCCATCTGCTGGATAAAATCATAGGAAATGCGCTCGATCGTTTTCTCATAGGAATTGCACACCCATACATTGTCGCCGTCAAAGGCAATACCTCCGAGATGGCTGTTCTCGTCCATGCCGAGCGTGATCAGATATTCTCCGGTTTCCCGATCCATTACCATCAGTTCGCCCATACAGTCATCCTCCGTCGAGTACGACGTAATCAGCACAAACTCATCCGTCAGACAGATTCCCTGCGGTGCCTGCGACTCACTGAAAATATGCTGACTGATAAAATCATTCTCGCGCGTCGTCGGCATGCCCGGAATATCGATCTCATCATAGAAACTGTAATCAAGATCTTTCAAAAGGCGTACTTTTTTATCCTTCCACCGCTCCTTCTCGTGATACGCATAATTCTGCACATTCGCGCGATTATCGATCTTAAGCGTCCATTTGGCATACAAAACATAGTCCGCACGTTCCACAGCAGAAAGATGTGTCACTTTTTTGTGCATCGCACGATCCATGTACCACCCCGCAAAACGATAACCGTAGCGATACGGTGCATACAGCGTAATCTCTCCGGAGCCAACCTCATACGTCATACGGTTGTGCTCGTTTTGGATACCTCCCAATGTAAAAAAGCAGACATTGATCTGATTTTCGGCATAAGAAGAACCCGAAGTGGCCAAAATGTCCCCTTCGAGTTCCTTTGCATCCACATGGGATAAGATCATGAAATTGAAAAGTAATACTGATAATGCAAACAAAAATCTTACATTATTCTTCCACGTTAACAAGCTTGCCAGCCCTCTCTTCAATCTGTTTTGCAGCGACATCCTCCGGCGCTTGCTCATATCTCGCAAACTCGTAAGAGAATGTGCCGCTTCCGCTCGTAATCGAGCGAAGCTGCGTGTTGTATCCATACAGCTCCAGATACGGAATATCGGCGGTAATCTCCTGATATCCGTTCTCTGCATTCATATTCATGACACGGCCTCTGCGTTTGTTGAGATCGCCCATGATATCTCCGGTATATTCATCCGGCGCAACAATGGTCAACGTTGCGATCGGCTCAAGAAGCACCGGAGAAGCCTCCATGAATCCCTTCTTAAATGCCTGCGCTGCGGCAACCTTGAATGCCATCTCCGAAGAATCCACCGGATGATAAGATCCATCGTATAAAGTAGCTTTCACACCGATAACCGGATAAGCCGCAAGCGGTCCTGATTTAACTGCTTCAGCGATTCCTTTTTCCACAGCTGGGAAGAAGTTCTTCGGAACCGCTCCGCCAACTACGCACTGTTCAAATACATACGGACTGTCCATATCACCGGACGGCTCGAATGTCATCTTTACGTGACCGTACTGTCCGTGTCCGCCGGACTGTTTCTTATATTTATATTCCACATCGGATTTCTTGCGGATCGTCTCGCGGAACGCTACCTTCGGGCGCATCAGTTCGATCGCCACCTTATATTTTTCAAGCAGCATGCTTGCAACGATCTCAAGATGCTGATCGCCCATACCGTACAAAAGTGTCTGATGATTTTCCGCATCATTGACATGCTGTAAGGTCAGATCTTCCGCAAGAAGTTTCTGTAATGCCTGCGAGATCTTATCCTCATCTCCCTTATTCTTCGCTTTATAGCGCATGGATACATAAGGTTTTGAGATGTTGGTGCGCAGGTATGCGACCGGATTGTTTCTGGTAGAAAGCGAATCGGTCGTCAGAGACTTTGTAAGCTTTGCAAGTGCTCCGATATCACCGGCATGCAGCTCGCTGACTTCCTCTGCCTTGTTTCCGCGAAGCACATACAGCTTTCCGATCTTCTCATCGCAGTCTCTGTGATAATTATACAACAGATCATCCGTCTTTAATACGCCGGAATTTACTTTGATCAGAGAATACTTTCCAATATAAGGGTCTGCAATCGTCTTAAAAATATACGCACTCTTCGGCTTTGCAAAATCATAATCCGCCTGATAGACTTCATTGGTCTTCGTATTGATGCCGGCACACTCACGCTTATCCGGGCTCGGAAAATATTTTACAATATCCGCCATCAACGTGTACATACCACGCGCAAGAATATTCGATCCCATAAGAACCGGAACGATCGTACCGTCAATAACATTCACGCGGAGCGCCTGACGGATCTCATCCTCGGAAAATTCATCTCCGTTAAAGTATCGATCCATAAACTCTTCGCTCGTCTCCGCAACAGCCTCAAGAAGTGCCTCTCTGCAGATGCCAAGATTCTCCTGTGAATAATCCGGCACATCAAATTTGTCAACAGTTCCCTTGTCGTTCCAGCGTTTGGCCTTCTGTTGAACAACATTGACATATCCGACAAACTGCGTATTCTCGCGAATCGGCAGATGGAACGGCGCAATCTTCTTTCCGTACAGCGCCTGTAAATCCTCCACCACCTGACGATAACTTGCGTTATCAATATCCATGTCGGTAACAAAGATCATGCGCGGAAGCTTATATTTCTCACACATGTTCCATGCACGCTTTGTTCCTGTCTCAATACCTGCCTTACCGGATACAACAATGATAGCTGCATCCGCTGCGGATACTGCTTCTTCCACTTCTCCGATGAAATCAAAGTATCCCGGCGTATCCAAAATGTTGATCTTAACGTCGCCCCAGGGAATCGGGATCAGCGATGTATGAATTGAGAACTGCCGCTTCGTCTCTTCCTTATCATAATCACTTATCGTGTTACCGTCTGCAACCGTCCCCATTCGGTTTGTCAGTCCGGCGAGATAAGCCATCGCCTCAGCCAGAGAAGTCTTACCACAGCCACCATGTCCTAAGAGAACAACGTTACGAATCTTGTCAGTCGTGAAAACATTCATAGAAAAACCCTCCTGCATCTTATTAAATTGATCAGAATCTAAATTCTGACACTCTCAAAAAATATAGTTATATTGTACTAATTTTTCTCAGGTTTTACAATAGTTTTATGCAAAAGTCGCAAGTTTTCTCCATAAATGTCTGAATATTCAATAAACTACTGTGCTGCAATCCTGGCAGCCAGTTCCTCCAGATATGCCCAGCGCTCCATTTTTTCCTCGATTGATGTCTCAAGCGCTGTCTTCTCCTTCGTCAACTCGTTTAGCTTCACAAAATCCTGAGAATTTTTAAGCATCTCCGCATCAATCGCCTCCATGCGTTCCTCCATGGCCGCGATGTCATCCTCGATCGTCTCGTATTCCTTCTGTTCCTTGTAAGTAAATTTCAGCTTTTTCTCATGTGTCCACGTCGCCTTGGCATCCGTCTTTGGTTCTTCACCAGATGTTTCCGGCATCTTTGCCGCATTGTCAAACGTACTTGTCAGCCTGCCTTCCGCGAGTGCCTTATTGTGGTAATCGGTATAGCCGCCCTCATACTGACGCAGCACACCGCCTTCCTCAAATGCAAAAATGCGACGCACCACGCGATCAAGAAAATAGCGGTCATGTGATACCGTGATCACGATTCCGTCATAGCGGTCCAGATAATCCTCAAGAATGGCAAGAGTTGTGATATCCAGATCATTGGTCGGCTCGTCGAGGATCAGCACATTCGGTGCCTCCATCAGAACGCGTAGCAGATTTAAGCGGCGTTTCTCACCGCCGGACAATTTTTCGATCAATCCATACTGTTCCTCCGGTGGAAACAGAAATTTATCCAGCATCGCCGATGCAGAGATCAATCCATCCTGTGTCCGCACAAATTCCGCCGTATTCTTGATATAGTCGATCACACGGAGCTTCGGATCCATATAGGCGATTCCCGCAGACGGATCCTGCACGATCTCCTGCGTGTAATAGCCAATCCTGATTGTCTGTCCGATCACGACCTCACCGGAATCCGGTGCAATACGCTGATCAATGATCTTCATCAGCGTCGTCTTACCACAGCCGTTGGTACCGACAAAACCGATGCGATCCTCTTTCAGAAAAATATAGGAAAAGTCATCGATCAGTACTTTATCCCCATACGCTTTATGAATATGCGACAATTCCACGGTTGTTCGTCCCATGCGGGAAGAGATGGAACTCATCTCTAACTTTTTATCCTGCTGTAAACTCTTCTGATCGCGCAGATTTTCATAGCGCTCAATACGTGCTTTCTGTTTCGTGGTTCTGGCCTTTGCTCCCCTTCTGATCCACTCGATCTCTTTCTTTAAGAACGCCTGGCGCTTTCGTTCTCCAACTTCAAGTGATTCCAGCCGTTGCTCACGCAACTCAAGATAGCCGGAATAATTTGTATCGTAACTATAGATCTTGCTATGATCTACTTCCACGATACGGTTGCACACACTGTCAAGGAAATAACGATCATGCGTTACCATGATCAGTGCCCCACGATAATTTTTCAGATAGTTTTCAAGCCACTCCGCCATCTCCGAATCCAGATGGTTCGTCGGCTCATCAAGAAGCAGTACATCACAAGGGGTAAGAAGTACCGCAACCAAAGCAAGCCTCTTTTTCTGACCTCCGGAAAGATGTCCTGTCTTCTCCTCAAAATCATAGATTCCAAGCTTCGTCATCATTGACTTCGCCGAGCTCTCAAGATTCCACATTCCATGCACATCCTGTGCCTTTTCCTTATGCACACTGCCGACACTCGCATAGGACAGCACACTCTCGAGCACCGTCGCATCCAGATCAAACTCCGGCATCTGTGGCAGATAATGTACGACAAGCTGATTCGCATAGATCACCTCACCGCTGTCCGGTTCTTCCATCCCTGCGATCATCTTAAGCAGTGTCGATTTCCCGGTTCCGTTGATTCCGATGATTCCGACTTTTTCCTGCTCCTGCAGATAAAAAGATGTATCTTCAAACACTTTGCGCTGTGTAAACACTTTTGTCACATGATCGACTGTAAGTAAATTCATATCTATCTTCTCCACTTTAAAATGAATGCCCTGCATAACATATGAATCATAACACTGATTCTTTGTTAAATTCAATATATATCCGTCAATTCTCCCGAATAAATGCATCCATCAGATCCTCACACGTCAATTCTGTGAAGATTTACATTGACGAAGCGCAAGAATATAGTACAATAAGATTAGATTTATTTCAGAAGGGATTATACATAAATGAAATTTAAAAAAGTCGGTTTTATCGGACTCGGTCTCATCGGCGGTTCGATTGCCAAGAAAATGAAAGCAGATAACCCGGACATTCACATATATGCAACCGCGCACCATGAGGAAACCGTCAAAGAAGCGTTCCGCGAAGGACTGATCGACAACGATGCACTCCTTCCACTCACTGCATTCCATGACTGCGATGTCATCTTTCTGTGTGCGCCGGTACAGCGCAATCTCGACTATCTTTCCGAATTGAGAGATGTCATTCGTAAAGACTGCTATATCACGGATGTCGGCAGCACCAAAACAGAGATTCACGAGGAAGTGATCCGACTCGGTCTAGAAGCTAACTTCATCGGTGGACATCCGATGACCGGCTCCGAGAAGACAGGAATCCTTGCTGCAAACAAAACATTACTGGAAAATGCATATTACATCATTACACCAACTGCCGTCACGCCGCAGTCCGATGTTGAGGATTTCCGTGACTTTGTCCGCTCACTCGGATCCATCCCACTCATTCTCGATTATAAGACGCACGATTACTCGACCGCCGCGATCAGTCATCTTCCGCATATGATTGCCTATTCACTGGTCAATCTCGTGCAGCAGATCGACGACAAAAATGAGACAATGAAGACGATCGCCGCCGGAGGATTTAAGGACATCACAAGAATTGCCTCCTCCTCCCCGGTAATGTGGCAGAATATCTGCGCTTCCAACCGCGATCAGCTTCTGATCCTGATGGACAAATACACCGCACTGTTGTCACAACTTCGCGGTTATATCGAGTCATCCGATGAACAGGCACTCCTTGACTTCTTCCAGTCTGCCAAGGATTACCGTGATTCCTTGTCTCTTCCGAGCATCAAGACAGAATCCACTTACTATGAGCTGTTTGTGGATCTGCCGGATGAGACCGGTGGAATCGCCAAGGTCAGCCGCATTCTCGCCGATGCCGGAATCAGTATTAAGAACATCGGCATTATCAATAACCGCGAATTTGAAGAAGGTATTCTCCATATCTCCTTTGCGGACGAACGTTCCCGCTCCAAAGCGAAGGAACTTCTCGTCGCACAGGAATACACAACACATATCCGTTAAATACCGGTCAAATTCTGGTTCGTCGACTTAGATTTTTCATACTCTAAGGTGGACGACACCGGATAATATCGTCACAAAAATTGGCAGTGTGATTACTCAAAGATTCACACTGCCAATTTGCGTTTATCTGTGAATCCGGTGTCTGCGCGCTGAAAATCAAAATCTATGTCGCCTAAAATTTGCCCTATAGTAGGGTGTGAAACCTAAACTTTGTTATAAAAAATACATAGTAATAAAACAAATCACGCGCGGCGAAATCTTACACTTACTTGTAAAATAACACCGCGCGTCAATTTTCCATTTTACTATGAGGCAAATTTTAGCCGTGCATCAGATAAATTATTTCCAATACACAGATACTGGATTTCAATATTGTAAAAAAATTAGCAGTAGCATTCTCAAAGATCAGGACTTTGAACGATTTCAATAACCGCCTCTTCCATGTTTTAGACATCGGATCCATACTTATTTTTCGAAACAAATAGGAAACTGCTTCGGAGTTCCATTATGTCTGCTAATAGCGCAAACAAAACAACTTGTTGTTGTCTATCTGAAACCAAGTCCGAAGCTAATTTTCCTATTTTTTCGATAAAATAACGGTATCGTCCGTATTTAGCAAAATTTGATCACGGCAAACCTTAATTTGCCGGAACATCCTTGATGGAGAAGCTGATTCTTCCCATCTTGTCCTTGCCGAGACATACGACCTTAACCTTATCGCCAAGTGTCAGTACATCTTCTACATGGTTGATTCTCTCTTTTGCAATCTTAGAGATATGAACCATTCCTTCCTTGCCCGGAGCGAACTCGATGAATGCACCGAACTCTTTGATGCTTACAACTGTTCCGGTAAAGATCTGTCCTTCCTTGAAATCGGTTGTAATGATCTTGATCATATCAATTGCCTTAGCGATCGCATCCTTGTCGGTACCGCATACAGATACGGAGCCGTCCTCGGTAATGTCAATCTTAACGCCGGTACGGGCGATGATCTCGTTGATCGTCTTACCCTTCTGTCCGACAACATCACCGATCTTGTTCGGATCGATTGAGATCTGCTCAATCTTCGGAGCCCACTCATTGACTTCCTTACGAGGCTCGGCGATCGCCTTGCTCATAACTTCATCCATGATGTAGAGTCTTGCCTCTCTTGTGCGGGCAATTGCCTCCTCAACGATCGGGCGGGTTAATCCGTGGATCTTGATATCCATCTGGATTGCAGTAATTCCGTCATGTGTTCCGGTTACCTTAAAGTCCATATCTCCGAAGAAATCCTCAAGACCCTGGATATCAGTAAGTACAAGGTAATCATCGTCTGTATCTCCGGTAACAAGACCGCATGAGATACCGGCAACCATCTTCTTGATCGGAACACCGGCAGCCATCAGTGACATGCAGGATGCACAGGTAGATGCCATGGAAGTAGATCCGTTGGATTCAAAGGTCTCGGATACGG
>CAVHWG010000204.1:0-11679 GCA_963639645.1 Firmicutes bacterium TM09-10
TTGTAGGATAATCAGCAGGCTCGATAACTACAGTTTCAACCTCAACGCCTGTCTGATCCTGGAATCTCTGGCCGAAATCGATAAGGTCGTTTGCAAGTGTCCATACAACGAGCTTGTCATCAAGCTGAACATCTGAGCTGTCATCATTGCTTGCGCTCTGTGTTCCGTCGTTCTTTGCACTGTTTGTGCTGCTGTCATTTCCACCACAAGCCATCATAGAGAATGCCATGGTGCCGATCAGTAATACTGATACAACTTTTTTCCAATTCATAAAAATATCCTCCTTTTATGTTCCAACTTATTGTTGATAAGGTTATTATAGGAGGATATCTCTTTGTAAAAAATGCACCTATTTTTAAAAAGGTGTCTTTTTTTTAGTTCTCCAAAATATAGGTTGCGATACTGTGTGCCTTCACCTGATCATTGACACCGACACCGCCCAGAATCAGCGTAATCTCGGTATCTTTCTCGCTTCGGTTGAGCACTACGACAACATGGCTTCCGTCCGGATTCTCGAAACCGACAGTTTCCACATCGGCGGTATAGCGTGTGGTTGCCACACGAACGGCGCCTTTTTGTATATAACGGCTGAACTGACCGATGTAATAGTAACTCAGGCGCTTCTCAAACGTGTCCGCATCGATATCACACATGATCGGTGCCGCACAGAAGTTGCCGACATGGTTCGGTCCGCCCTCGGCGTCGAGGAATAAGTTCCAGTCAAGATAAGAAGAGATACCGGAAGCAAGATTTCCCAGAATGTCATGCGCATACATCTCCGCTTTATAGGTCTCTCTTGTGTCGGCGAAACGCGAGTACTCCACGCATCCCTCCGAGAAGATGATCTTCAGATCTGGATATTCTTTTCTCACCATATCGATCGCCTCGAAATGGTCGCCGGTATACCAGTGGATGGCTACACCGTTGATATACTCCGTTGCCTTCTTGTTGGACATGGACTCTTCTACACGGTCAAAGAGGATATCCTTGTTGTGATCCCAGAAGAAGATCGCAATATTGCCAAGCCCTGCTTCTTTCATTGTAGGTCCGAGGTAATCCGCAACAAACTCTGCCTCCTCGGAAGCACTGTAGATGCAGGAATCCCAGGTCTGTACGGCAGCCGGCTCATTCTGGATCGTAAGCGCATCGATCATAACGCCTTTCTCATGATATGCCTTAATGAATTTTACATAGTAGTTTGCCCACGCCTGATAATACTCTTTTTTCAGCTGTCCGCCGTGGTTCATCTCACCGTTTGTCTTCATGAACGCAGGCGGTGACCATGGGGACATTAAGAAGGTCATCGTATCAGAAGAGACTGTTTTATGCTCTGCGATCGCATCGCGCAGAAGTGGAAGGATCTCAGCCTCATCATGCTCAATACTGAATGTCTTCAGCTCGCTGTCTCCCTCCTCGATATAAGTGTAATTACCCAGACCGAAATCGCAGCTGTTCATATGTACACGGCCGATGTTGTACTTCAGTCCGCTCTCTCCGAAATACGCTTCGATCATCTCTTTTTTCTTATCGTCGCTCATCGCCATATAATTGTGTGCACTCGCCTCGGTAAAAGCACCGCCAAATCCGTCGATCGTCTGGTATTTCACCTGCGGATACACATTGATGACATGCATGCAGTCTTCCTGCTTTGCAGGAGCAATGTCCGTCTCCTGCCACAGAAGATTTTCTGCCTCGCAGGTTACGATTCGTTTGATATTCTTCATATAAAAAGCCCTCCTTATGCGATTTTGATTTTCTGTTCCTATATTCTTATTTTACATAACAAAAATCCTGATTGGCAGTAGAAAATTTTCTTATTTCTACGACTATTTTCAGGATTTTTGTTTTGTCTTCTTATTCGATCGTCACGTCAATACATGCAACCTCACCGCTTCGCACGTCGCGGGCAAGATCCGCACCGATCACGTCGCCGCCGACCGTCGCCTTACTTCCGTTTTGATAAGTAAGCACGATTTCTGTAATTTTGTATGCTCCCGGGAAGTAATCCTTCTGTTCCGGAAGTTTGTAAGTTACCTTCGTTGTACCGAGCAGCATCGCAGACACTTCCCTGTCATCTCCGACAAGATAAGCCGGGATCGTCGGCTGCAGGCGAAGGCTTAATGCACCGTCTGTCATTGCGAACGGATATCTTCCGAACATCATGATCTTCCACATATTGATAAACTCGACCGTGGATCCGCTCAAGCGGGCAACAAAGCCTTTGCCGTGGATCTTCTTATTCGGATTCTTCGAACTTGCGATAAAGGACGAATTCTCCAGAACACTTCGTCCGTATACCTTCTCATCGAGGAATGGAATAACGGCCTTGTGGAAGTCTTCCGCAAATTCCGGATACAGACCGGATTTGATCAGTTCGAGCAGATACTTGTATTCCATATGAAGCCAGATGGATTCGTTCTCCAGCCAGCCCGGTGTAAACGCGCGCGCTCGTCCAAGCTCGTAGGAAGCTTCCTGCAGCGATGCATTGACTTTGTACATGGACAGCTTCTCATCATAGAGATCGCTGTTCTTGACATTGTTGTACAGCGCACGCTTCGTGTCTTTATCCCAGCCGAGCTTTAAGTAGCGGACCGGTCCTTCCAGGAAGTAAGGAACCATCTGTACAGCAAATGTCAGCGGACGGATACCGTCTTCCATCGTCTCATATTTCTTTACTTCGAAAGTAAAGTAGGTCGGGCAGATGCCGTCTCCCAGGCGAACCGCTTTCTCGATACCGCAGAGCACGGTACTCTTCCAGCCTTCCAGCATTCCTGCAAGCGCCTCGGTATTGTACTCGCTCACATCGCCGGACACACCGGAGAATGTCTTATCGCGATAGATTTCTTTCGCATCGTTGATGCGGTTCCAGAAGGTGATCACTTCATCGTCCTTATGGATCTTCTCGGATTCCAGACGGTTGATCAGTTCGAGCTCATCCATAAAGTTTCCGAGTTCTTTCAGCACGCTGACTTTGCCCGGATATTTCTTTAACGCACCGATCGTGTAATCGAGCATGCGAAGAAGTTCATAGGTCTCTGCCATAGAGGAACCGAACATTCCCGGCATACCGTTTAAAGCATCGTACCAGCCCGGCTTGCCGCCCTCCATCTCAACACCCATTCCGTACGGATCGAGTGTGGCAAATTTGGTTGCACAGAGAACCAGTAATTTTTCCATCAGTGTCGTGTAGATCACTTCTCCGGTTCCAAAGTTATCACGCACGAGTTTGTCCTTTGTGTTGCGGCGGCTCTTCTCATCAAGCGCATAATACTGGCGCACGCCGTTTGGTGTCAGCGCATAGCGCTTGAAGCGATGGTTGACATTGATCTGTGATAAGAAGAATGTGTACGCCTTCTCGTAAAGCATCTCTTCCTCGCGCTCCGGGAACACCCCAATGTACTCCTCGATCAGATCCAGATTGTAATCCCAGTGATCGCTCCAGTAGCCCTCTCCGAAGTTACCGTTGACAAGACTGTCCGCAAAATCGATCAGCGACTCAAACAGCTTGTCGGCCTGCGCACTGTCCACCGCGTCGGCAAGCGCTTCATACAGCTTGCCCGGTGTAAACGGATTCGTCACAAGTTTGATGAGTGCCTCTTTCTTCTCCGCATCCACGCCCTCTAAGATGAGCTGTGCCTTTTCCTCCGGAACGGTGTAGGTCAGTTTCTCCACACCGAGCGGATTGTAGCCGTCAAGCTGCACAAGGCTGTAAAATGTATGAATGTTCTCGCGTCCCACAAACGGAGTAAAGAACGTATCGAGGCGTCGGTTCTGGTTCACATCGCGGAAGTTTCCGTTGCCCTGTGAATAGAATTCCGGCAGCATCGAAAAGTAATTGTAATCGCGCTCGAGATCGCCGTGCTTTCTCGAATATACATAGAAGATCTTGTTGTGTCCAAGCTGGATCGGGAATCCTCCGCGCAGCACATTGTCCATGTAGGTGTACTTGCAGTACGCGTCAAACTTGTCATCGGCGGTCTTTGTCTCGATGCCGGATACCAGTTCATCCACCAGTGCCACCGCACGCTCGCGCTTTTTGCCGAAAAAGTCGCCGTCAATATTCTGCTTTAAGAATTTCTCCAGGATCTTTTTGTTTTCCACCTGTCCGATCATCTCGTAGAGTGTCACGCTCTCCCCTGCTGCAAGTGTGCATTCTTTTAAGAAAAAGCATGACGGAAGCAGATTCGAGTAATTTTCTTCCTCCGCCTCAACGGCTTTGATTCCGCCGTCACGGAAGATGACCGGTTTCTCCAGCGCATTGTCATATCCAAAGATGGCATCCGGATCAACGATGACCTTAAGACGGCTTCCGTCCGCATTCACGCCGACGCCGAAGTTTCCGCCCTCCACGATCGATACCGCTGCGGTATCATCCATGCTCACACGCACTCTGTAATACGGAACGCCGCTTGCGCTGTCCTCCACCTGCATCCAGGCTTTGGTCGTCTGTGTCATATTCTTCATGCTGTCCATTCCGACACCATACGGAATGAGTGCCGGCATACCGTCAACGATCTCAAGCGTCTTGTCCGTATCCGAAGTGTTCGTCACCGTGACCTCACGCATCAGTGCGCCGACCTGCTCCTCCGGCAGTGTGTAATAGCAGACATGTACCTTAAGCTGCTGTGCGGCAAGCTCCTCCTCGATGTCGAGTGTGTTCATGCCAATCTGCATCCTGTGTGCATTGTCCTCATTCGAAAAAGCCTCAACCATCTGTCCGTTCTCGCGGATAAAGGTGCGGAATCCGGTGCGTTTTACATTCTGATACGCAACATGTGCCGGGAAAAACTCCATGATCGAATGATCCTTGTTGTCTACGCCGAAGCTGACCACTCCCTGTCCGCGATTGACGTAATAACACCAGATCGGGATTCCTCTCACACCGGCGATGCCCGGAAGGAAGCTTGCAAATATGGACTTCTTTCCATATTCCTTCATGATATATTCTTCTGATCTTCTATTCATGTCCTGTCTCCTTTTGCCTATTTCTTCTCTAAAATCAGTTTAATATGATGTATCTTGCGCTCATCCAATGTCTGGATCTGTTCCGGCGAATATGTGATCGTATCGGATGCGATCCGCTCTCTTTGTCCATCCAGATAAGCATCTCCGATCTTGTATTTGCCCACCTCAAGGTGTTTCGGATTCTCGATCGTGATCTCCCAGGCAATGCCCAAAAACTTAAGGGAGATTGACGCCTGCGCCTCACCGTCGAACTGTGATTCCAGAAGCTGCGGCTGGATCTTAAGCCCGCCTGCCTCGCCGCGCACACCGAACATCTGCGTGATCACGGTGAGCATATACCAGCTTGCCGCGCCGGTCAGATAATGGTAAAGGCCTCTTCCGTCTTTGCCGAAATACTCTGGGATTCCCGGGTAGATACGGCTTGTTTCAAAATCCATGGACTGCCGGTAGAGTGCCGACAGCGCCTTATATCCTTCTTTTGCAAAGCCCCGTGTGTAGAGTGCATTTGCATACATAACTGCCATGTGGGAGAACACCGCGCCGTTCTCCTTCTCGCCGAACGCAAATCCGAACATACGACCCATATCGGTCTTGAGTTCATGGAAATTCGTGTTCAGCCGGTAACCGCCACACGCCTCATCATACAGATACTGGTCCGCAGCCTCTGCGATCGATGCCACCTGCTCTCCGGTCGCTGTGCCCGCCATAATGGAGAACACCTGACTCGTCAGCATCATGCGCACGTTGCCATCTTCTGCTACGCCCTCCACGCGGTTGCCATGGTCATCGTAATAACCATTGTACCATCCATGGCCTTTCTGATCGGTAACCCACTCGGTCTGTCTGATATGTTCCATCATCCACTCGGCTTTGTGTTCCAGGCTGTCCGCCAGTTTTAAGGTGTCTACCTGTACACGCAGGCCGCTGACGCTGTGGCGGCACTTGCGCAGATAAGAACCGAGTAATTTATGTTTTGCCTCCATGCTTTCGTAGAGGTCCTGTTTGTCTTCCAGAAGCTTTGTGATCTCCTCGAGCAGGGTGACATCACGCACGCCTTTTGCGGCCTCCTGCCGTAAGATTACTGCAAGATCACGCAGGTTCATCGCATAGGCATTCGTGAATGCCACGCTCTCACCCTTGTTGCCCGCCATATCGAGCGCATCGTTCCAGTCCGCATCGCGCAGTGCGATGTGATTGTGATCGCCGACCTCGTAGAATGCGCCAAGAGCCTGGATCAGAAGATGTTCGAGCACCGTGCCCTCATAGCGGTTGCCTCTTGCATCCTCCTGCCACTGTGTAGCCGCATCCCACTGCTCATCCACGCCTTTGCCGCGCATTACCTGACGGTCCTTAAAGTACGGAGCCTGCTGATACAGCAGATCAAAATCTCCTGTCTGATCCATGTAGAGCTTTGTCGTCATAAAAGGCCATACACCGTGATCCATCCACACACGCGTGATCGAATTCCGGTCCGCTTTAAACTCACCGAGATGCTCACCGATGATTGTCGCGTTCGTTCCGTCCATGCGGACACCGCCGAAGTTGGACAAAAGCATCTGTCGCACATTGCCCGGGTTCATCATAAGAAGTGCCAAGCAATCCTGCCAGAGATCACGCCAGCCTCTGCCGCCTTTGCCGTAATCATGATGCGGCAGGAAGGAACATCCATAGATGCGGCGCAGCTCCGGCTGGAAGCTTACCCAGTTCATAAACTGGTCGAAATCGTTATCGCCGGTATGGTAATGGACATTGATCTTGTTGAGCCAGTACTGCTTTGTCATCTCAAGCTGTCGGTATACATTCTTTTTTCTGGAAAGCAGCGCTCTCGTCTCGCCGATCGTGCTTTCCTGTTTGGTCGCACCAATCAGAACCGTGTACTCCACGCTCGCCCCCGGTGCCAGTGTCACTTCCTCGAAACGAAACGCTCCCATGACTTCCTGTCCGTCGAGTGTGCTGTCCGCCGGTACGCCGGCAAGCTCACGCACAACCGCTTCCGGGCGAAGAAGTGTTCCCGCTTTGCCCACGAAAGCGTTCATCTCCGGGTAGAAAGCAACCGGTGCTTTCCCGTCCTCTGTCATACCTTCCACAAAATAAGTGGTATCGTTTACCTGATGTCCGCGCTCGTCAAAGGAAAGTGTCGGTGTCACATGCACACCGTATTCCGTCGTCTTCGCACGATGCAGAAGAGACGTTACATGGCGGTGATCGCGGATGTTATCTGCACTTCTTCCGTAGATTGGAACCGCTGCGACCGCGCTCATTGTCAATTTCTTTTTATCGTCATTGATTATTTTTACTTGCATCACTTCCACATTGCTCTGGAATGTCACAAAAGAAGTGATTTCCGATGTCAATGCGTATTTTTTTGAGCTTCGCGTTGTCTTATGCCACATCAGTCCCGCTTCCACCTTCGAAACATCCTGCTCCGCGGTAAAACGTGCTGCTTCCTGCTCTGCCGATACACCGGTCGCCGACCATGCGCCGACGCCTTTGATCACGCACCAGAAGTTCCTTGAAGTGCGGCTGTCCGTCAGATCTCCGATGCTCGTCGGCTCGATCAGGAAATGATTCTGATCCAGTTTTGAATCGCCTGCAAGATTCGGTGTCACGGCGCTTTTTAAACCGTGCTCCCCGGCGATCGGAAAATAAAGTCCCAGATCATTTTCCGCACCTTCCAAACGAAAGCTTCCGTTTGTATCTGTGAATTGATATCTTTTCATCTGTTTTTGTTCCTCCTCTTATTTACTCTTCCCATTCTCGTACTCCAGCAGGATCTGTCGTTGTCCGCCGTACAGCACGGCATCTCCGCTGTCGTTTATGATATGTTCCATTCCCGGATATCCGGTCAGCATGACGGTGCAGATGTTCTCGATCCGCACACCGTCCTTATCCGGAAGTTCCACCGCCGTATGCAGATTCACTTCCGCGTCCCGGTTGTACAGATAGATGCCAAGTCCGGTTGCGAAGAAATCTTCCGCCGCATCATCCACATGGATCGATGCATATCCGTCAACACTTCCCTCATGGCTCATCCATGCCGACTGTTGCGGCACATCGTACGGGATCTCACACTGATACATGTAGATCCGGCCTCCATCGCCGTTCCAGATCGTCTGGTATTCTTCAAAATGTTCCACCATGAGTGCGTAAGTGATCACGTTATCACCGTTGACGACGAATCCGTTCTCGGCCACATTCGCATCCCATGCAACCCGGTCGCCGTGGTCGGCACGCCAGATCCAGAAGTTGTCGCCGATCGTATCATCGCTGTTGATGGTCAGACAGGTATGTGTCTGTGCCGGCTGATCTGTCGGTGTACCTCCCACGCGGAAGTACAGATCGGACAACATGATCGGCACCTCTTTTTCCGTCTTATTGTCCGCATCTCCGACCACCATCAGGTTCTCGGATTTATCCGTTCCCGCATCCAGCAAAAGGCCTGCGATCATGATGCCGCTCTCATCTGCGACCTCCATACAAGCCGCTCCCTGTGTGGATTTGAGTGTCGCCATTCCCATACCGAGCACGATCGTGTTCGGATTCTTCACCTCGATCGGCTCATCCAGCTCGTAGATGCCCGGCGTCAGAAGAAGATTCTCACCGGAGGCAAGCGCCTCGTTGATCGACTGTGCATCGTCCTTTTCGGCATCCGCAATATAGAAAGCGTCAATGTCAACGATCGCATCATGCGATGCATCTCCGTCATTTACTGTATTCCATGCAAGATCACTTTCATCCAGATCCTGCCAGGTTGTTCCGCTTGTATTCTGCTGCAGCTTCGGTACATAGACTCCGTATCCGTGATCTTCGTCATAGACCAGAAACGGTTTTTCCCGCACTGCATCGGTCGTCTTCACCTCGGTATACGGTTTCACCGGCCAGGTTCCTTCCGGCGCAGAGCCCTCTTCCTCTCCGACGAATACCATGTTCCAGTTCTCGCCCATCCACGCTTTCCAGTTATCATTGCGTGACAGCCACTGCTGCTGGGATCCGGAATCCACCAGTTTTGTAATATTGGAATCTGCCAGGAATCCTCCGCTGCACCAACCGTAATCATCGTGCAGATACAAAGCTCCGTCGATATTGACACGGCGCATGTCCGTCGCCTGTGACACCGCCCAGACGGTGTTGCTTGCAATGCTTATATTCTCCACACTCCGCCAGAAGTTACAACAGGCATTGTGATTGCTCTCATCATCGCCAAGCCATCTTGCCAGACACGACAGCCCCTGAATCTTTGTGTCGGTCGGTAAAATTCCAAGTCCCGCGATCTGTGTATAGAATCCGACTTCCGGCTGGATCGATTCATCATACTCGCCCGGCATAAAGTACACCGCGTAGCGCTCCTCACCAAACTGGTTCGTCTCCTGTTTATCATACATATCTTCCAGAATCTGTTTTATTTCCGCCGGATCATCTTCCGGTGAAAAAATATACACATTCTCGCCAAAGATCGCCTCATGGTGATCCGTAATGTTTGCTTTTGTCCCTGCTCCCGGCTGTACCATGACCGCTCCGAATAAAACCACAAAGCCGGCCAGTACACCAAGTGCCGCAAGTATACGACGTTTCATCGGCATATTCCTCCTCATTGTCTTAATCATAAAAAAAATGGAACCTCAACATAAGGTTCCATTTATTATTTAGGTATCATTTTTTTATTTTTCGGTGTCATTTTCTCATATGCATCCTACGGATGGTAGCCCGTCTTCACGCTCCACAGATCCGGCTCGCCCGCTCCCCACCGGAAAAGCTCCTTCATCTGGTCGTCATAATTCTCCAGCGGCTCATAACTTGAGATGATCTTAACGAGATATTCCTCCTTCTCGTCCTTCGGGGTCACATTTTTCAACTGTCCGATCAGATATTCCGACAGTTCCAGCGGTTTCATATCCTCACTCGTATCCAGCCCGAACAGTTTTCTGCAGAGGCCTCCGGCATAATAGAGCTCATAGTTGCCCAGCATGACGGATTTGCCCATATTGCATTTTAAAATAACACTTTGTCTTGCAATGCTTGTTGTCATAGCGCACACTCTTTTCCTTGTATTTCCTGTCTTACAGTGTACCACAAAAAGCATGCTTTTTACCAGTATTTCGG
The DNA here is from genome assembly GCA_963639645.1 of Firmicutes bacterium TM09-10. GTDB lineage: Bacteria > Bacillota > Clostridia > Lachnospirales > Lachnospiraceae > Roseburia. The sequence continues at coordinate 10,066 of CAVHWG010000204.1, forward strand.
GAGACCGTACCCGAAGAAAAAATAATAAAACGATCCGGCCGTCTTGCCGAGCGCCATCGCGATCATCACATAGCTTAAGCCCCGGTTGATATACATGCGGCGGAACAGGATCGGAAATGTGTTTAAGATCTCCGCCAGCGCGACCGCGATACAGCCCACGAACATGCCTGCGATAAAGCCGAACGCCGCAAGCAGAAAGTGCCCGATCCACGCGACCGGAAAACGCATCTCCCACTCAATGACCGAGAACACCGCACCGGTCAGCACACCGATCACGATCATATTCTCGAGCGTGATAATACGGTCACACAGATTCATCTTTTTGATCATGCGGGGTACCACACCGATCACGAGCAGAAATGCAAAGGTGCCCGCCGACACCGCAATCCCGCATGCGAGCATGACAAGCGCCATAACGATATGCCTAATTAACATCGTGTTCGTGTCCTTTCCTTCCCGCGTTTTCAATAAAGGTCGTGTCGACATCCTTCTCGTACTTGCGCATCTCCACCTGAATCGGGGTCGGATCGGACGTGATCTTCCTCTTTCCGATATGATTGAAGAATACAAGGATTCCGACAGCAAGCCCTAAACAGTAGAAGATCTCGATCTCCGAGACGGCCGGCTTGTCCGCGCCCATAACCTGTTTGTAAAAACGGTCAAAGACTTCTCCCACCGACACATCGTTGTTGAACGCCATAATGGTGAACGCCGATCCGAAGAAGATCACCACACAAAGCAGCACAAGCTTCGCGATCTCCATCGCTTTCGTCCCCATCGGGGCGGCAATGTATTCCACGACAAAGTCCTGCTCGCCGTAACTGACCACCTCAACCTCCGGATAATCCTCATGGATCATCTGAATAACATTTAAGATCGAGAATACCTCGATACGCTTTTTCCTGCTCGTCTGCTCCGGTGCAAAATGATACAGTGTCTTATTCTTGATGGCTGCAAGCACTGCGGGATTGGTACATTCCACGGACATCACATCCATGATCTTAATCTGCGGATCATGGCAGACACTGTTGCGCTCCGCTTTCACATAAACGGTCTCATGCTTTTCTTTCATATTGTCTCACCTGTCGGACGCGATCCACGAGCGTCCCCTCTTTCGGCGTATTCTGTTGATAGGAAGTCACGCAATACCACGCCATCAGTACCAGCACGACCACCAGCAGCGCCACCAGACAGAAACGGTAGCGGCAGGTCCAGCTTCTCTTTTCTTTTTGCTCTGTTTTCTGCTTCATATCTGCCTCCTTTTTCCAGTGTAGTATGCACATATTTTTGCTTTTTATCAGTGTTTTATATTTTGATTGCGAAATTGGTGGAATTTGATTGACACACATGAAAACGGGGCATAAATTAGATATATACTTTTATAACGTTACGGAATATAAGCGTCTGTGAAACTCCTGCTGCGGCTCGCTCGGGCGTGGACTCAGCTCTGCAACCGGCTTTTACGTTGCCACTTGTTATCCAAAATCAGGAATTTGCCCAAAATCTCCATTTGGCTCCTTTCATGATTTCTGTCCGCTCAAGCTTAGACAGTGCCCCTCCGGTTGTCCGTCTGACACAGAATGCGTCCGAGTGATTTTGTGTCTGCCTTAATGA
>CAVHWG010000205.1:0-10058 GCA_963639645.1 Firmicutes bacterium TM09-10
ATCCAACTGTAGCCGGAGCAACTGTTGAGGCTTCTGTCGTTAAAGAGGGCAGAGGTAAGAAAGTAATCGTTTACAAGTACAAGAGAAAAACCGGTTATCACAAGAAGAACGGTCACAGACAGGCGTTCACCCAGGTTAAGATTGAAAAGATTAATGGATAATCGATAGGAATTGTTATATGATTACTATAACGATTTATCAGGATCATGAGGATGTGACGAGATTTCGTTGCATCGGTCATTCGGGATATGCAGAGAACGGAAGTGATATTATCTGCGCAGGAGTTTCGGCTCTTGTGATCAATACGATCAATTCCATTGATGCATTTACAACTTCAACGTTTCAGATTGATACGGAAGAAGAATCCGGACTGATTGATTTTACATTTGAGAGTGATGCGGATCACGATGCGCAGCTTCTTGTAAAATCCATGATTCTGGGCTTAAAAGGAATACAAAATGACTATGGGAATGAGTTTATCATTCTTGATTTCAAGGAGGTGTAAGACATGTTAAATATGAACCTTCAGTTTTTCGCTCATAAAAAGGGAGTTGGTTCTACAAAGAACGGCCGTGATTCCGAGTCAAAGAGATTAGGAGCTAAGAGAGCAGACGGACAGTTCGTAAAGGCTGGAAACATTCTTTACAGACAGCGTGGTACCAAGATTCGTCCAGGTGTGAACGTAGGTATCGGCGGAGATGATACATTATTTGCATTAGTAGATGGTGTATTAAGATTCGAGAGAGTTGGAAAAGACAAGAAGCAGGCTTCTGTATATCCAGTAGATAACCAGTAGTAAAAACCCCCGACTGATTTTAGCCGGGGGGTTTTTGTAATCATGGCGAGGAAGAACATTTATGTTTGCAGATCGTGCAAAAATTATTATTAAATCAGGTCGTGGCGGAGACGGACATGTTTCCTTCCGCCGCGAGAAATATGTTCCGGATGGTGGTCCGGACGGCGGAGACGGCGGCAAGGGCGGAGACGTTATTTTCCTTGTAGACGAGGGACTTAACACGCTCACCGATTATCGTCATCGCCGTAAATTTGCTGCAGAACCGGGACAGGAAGGCGGCAAGAAAAACTGTCACGGTAAAAACGGTGCGGATCTGATCCTGAAAGTTCCAGAAGGAACCGTTATCAAGGATGCAGAGTCTGGTAAAGTTATTGCGGATATGTCCGGTGAGAATCGTCGTCAAGTCGTTTTAAAAGGCGGTCGTGGCGGACTCGGTAACCAGCATTTCGCGACTTCTACCATGCAGGCACCGAAATACGCACAACCGGGACAGGATGCGATCGAGATTGAAGTTCAGCTTGAACTGAAAGTGATCGCAGATGTCGGACTGGTTGGTTTCCCGAATGTCGGTAAATCCACATTCCTTTCGCGCGTGACGAATGCGCAGCCGAAGATTGCCAACTACCATTTCACAACTTTACAGCCGAATCTCGGCGTTGTGGACATGGAGGACGGAAACGGATTTGTGATCGCAGATATTCCGGGACTGATCGAAGGAGCTTCAGACGGTGTGGGACTCGGTCATGAGTTTTTGCGCCATATCGAACGTACCAAAGTGATCATCCATATTGTCGATGCAGCCGGAACCGAGGGACGTGATCCGATCGCGGACATTAAGGCGATCGACAAGGAACTGGAAGCTTATAATCCTGAACTTCTTAAAAAGCCTCAGGTGATCGCCGCAAACAAGATCGACGCAATCTACGGCGACGAGAATGAGATTATCACAAATCTCCGTAACGAGTTCGAGAAGGACGGCATCAAAGTCTATCCGATCTCTGCGGTAAGCGGACATGGCGTGCGTGAACTTTTATTCCATGTGCGTGAATTATTGGCCAAGTGCCCGAAGGAAACCGTTGTATATGAGCAGGAATTTGATCCTGCACTTCATTTCTTCAAGGATGAACCGTACACGATCGAGCGTGCCGATGACGGCGCTTTCGTTGTAGAAGGTCCAAAGATCGAGAAGATGCTCGGTTACACGAATCTTGATTCGGAGAAGGGATATCTGTTCTTCCAGAAATTCTTAAAAGAACAGGGTATTCTCAAAGAACTTGAGGCGATGGGCATCGAGGACGGAGATACCGTTCGCATGTACTACAACGAATTTGATTATTATAAGTAGGAGGACGATACTATGAACAGCAAGCAGCGTGCTTATCTTGGAAGCCTTGCAAGCTCCATTGACCCGATCTTTCAGATCGGAAAAGCATCTCTGACGCCGGAAATCATCGAGGCGCTTGATGCGGCAATCGAAAAAAGAGAGCTGATCAAAGTATCGGTTCTAAAAAACTGTATTGATGATCCAAAAGAGATTGCCAATGTGATCGCAGAGCGTACACACAGTACGGTTGTCAAAGTCATCGGTAAAAAGATGATTTTCTACCGTCCTGCAAAAAAGAATCCGAAGATCAAATTACCGGAATAAAGCCTATGAAAATTGGAATTTTAGGAGGATCGTTTGATCCGATCCACAACGGACATATTCATATGGCTTTAGCTGCATGTGAGAAATTCGCATTGGATCAGGTATGGCTGATTCCCGCGGGGCATTCACCGAATAAGGATGAAAAGTCCATGACATCTGCCGAGCACCGTTTTCGCATGTGTGAACTTGCAGCGCAGACAGATCCGAGGCTTCGCGTTTCTCGTGTGGAGATTGATTCCGATGAGCGCAGTTTCACTTATCGGACACTTCAGATCTTAAACGAAGATCATCCTGAGAATCGTTTTTACTTCATTATGGGCGGCGATTCACTGGATTATTTTGATCACTGGGTTTATCCGGAGATCATCACAAAGCTTTGTACCATTCTGGTCATGCCGCGCAAGCCGTACAACAGTACCGCTTTAACGGATAAGATCCGGAAACTGAATGAGCTTTATTCTGCCGATATCCGGCTGATCGAAGGTAACGAGTATCCGGTTTCCTCAACAGAAATACGGACACGTTTATTGGATCATACACCCGAGGAAAAAGATTTCCCAGATGGTGTGCTCGCCTATATCCGCGAGCATCATTTATACACCGAATAACATCTTGTTGGAGCTGATTATGGAACAAAATGAAATTCGTAAAAAGTTAAAAAAAACACTGGATAAGGACCGTTACGAACACACCAAGGGTGTCATGTATACTGCGGGCTGTCTGGCTATGGCAAATCACTATTCTATAGAAAAAGCGATGTTTGCCGGACTTTTACATGATTGCGCAAAGTGTCTTCCGACGGCTGAGAAGATCCGGCTCTGTGAAGATCATCACATCCTGATGACACAGATCGAGTTGGACAATCCGGGACTTCTTCATGCGAAAGCCGGTATGGCTTTGGCGGAAGAGCAATATGGAGTTACCGATCCGGATATACTCCATGCGATTAAGGTGCACACAACCGGCGAGCCGGACATGAGTATCCTTGACAAAATCATTTATATTGCCGATTATATTGAACCTTCGCGCAAGGAAGCACCGCATCTTGAGGAGATTCGTGCAATTGCATTTCACGACTTAAATCAGGGCGTTGCGGAAATACTCTACGACACATTACATTATCTTAACGGTCGCAAAGGCTCGATTGATCCGACAACACAGTTAACTTATGAGTTTTATAAGCAGTTTGGAAAGGAGCAACCATGGAAACATTAGATATTGTAAAGGCAGCGGTTGCAGCGTTGGAAGACAAGAAAGCAGAAGATATTACCGTAATTGACATTGCCGGAGTATCCTCAATCGCTGATTATTTTATTATCGCAAACGGAAGTAACCAGAACCAGTTGACCGCGATGCAGGATGCAGTTGACGAAGCGTTATACAAAGCCGGTCTGCATGCAAAGCAGATTGAAGGTAATAATCAGTCAACCTGGATTCTTATGGATTATCAGGATATCATTATCCATCTGTTTTCAAAGGAAGATCGTTTATTCTACGATCTCGAAAGAATCTGGAGAGACGGAAAAATTGTAGAACTTTAAATCGATTTCATTTTAAAACAGCCCCGGAGCATTTGCTTCGGGACTGTTCTTATGTAAAAAAAATTATAGATATCGCATTATCAATATTTACTGGAACAGGCGGAATACACCGAATACCTTGCCAAGGATCTTACAATCCGGCACGATGATCGGATCCATGGAATCATTCTCCGGCTGAAGGCGAATATGGCCATTCTCCTTATAAAACGTCTTAACCGTTGCAGAATCATCCACCAATGCAACAACCATCTCTCCGTTGCGTGCGGATTCACACTTTTCAACTAAAATATTATCACCGTCAAAGATTCCCGCATTGATCATGCTTTCTCCCTGTACACGGAGCATAAAGGACTCCGCATTCGGCATAAACTCGGCCGGGATCGGGAAGTAGGAGTCAATATTCTCCACCGCAAGAATTGGCTGACCGGCAGCAACACGTCCGATCATCGGAACATTTACCACCTCACGTCTTGTCAGATTAAAGTTGTCGTCCACGATCTCGATTGCACGAGGCTTTGTCGGATCTCGGCGAATATATCCGTTCTTCTCTAAAGTTTCAAGATGTGAGTGAACAGACGACGTCGATTTCAGTTTAACCGCCTCACAGATATCACGTACCGTAGGCGGATATCCCTTATTTAAGATTTCAGTCTTAATATATTCCAATATTTCTCTCTGCTTATCGCTGATCTTGCCATATGCCATAAGTATTCCCTCCATTTAAAATATCTCATTAAAATATCTCATGAAAAGATAACAGACTTTTTTCATAATCTGTTCTGCTATCAAACCTGAATTCAGTGTATCATATGTGTCAACAAAAAGCAAACATATATTCTCGAAAATTTGTTCGGTTTTCTATTGACAAACATTCGTTCGTGTACTATATTTAACTTACAGCAAACGAACGTTCGGAACAAAAGTTTTGTTTTGTTGGGTGGTTTATAGGACAGTAAAGAATTTATGATAGGGATAAATAAAGAACTGACCTACAAGGAGGAAAATATTATGAGACGAGTTTATAATGAAAAGATTTCACAGAAAGCGAATGAGAGTTTAAATCGTAGAGCACACAAAGTCATGGTTCAGAAGCGTGTGATCGCCCTTGCCGGAATTCTGATCGTGTCACTTTTGATCTTGCTCGGAAGCAGCATTCGTACATTTGCCAGCTCCCGCAACAACGAACCGTTACATAAATACTATACAAGCATCCGCATCGAGAACGGTGACAGCCTCTGGTCTTTAGCTGATCAGTACACCGTTGACGGAGTGTATGACCGCGATGATTTTATCAAAGAGACCCGCTCCTTAAATCAACTCTCGGATCAGAATGAACTTCATACAGGAGATTATATTGTTGTTGGTTATTATTCCACCGATGTCAAATAAGTACTCATCGAATGAACGATTCTCCTCAAGAGCAAAGTTGAAAAAAAGCCACGGATGCATTATAATGCTTGGTAGGAGAATTGACATATGTTAAAATTATTTTATGTAATATTCATGAATCTGCATCGTGCGCCGTATATCATTCCTCTAATGCGAAACCGGGCTATGCACCCGGAACGATATACCGAAGAGCAGCGATATGCGCTGGTCCATCATGTTATCTATCTGATGAAAAAGACAGGTAAAATTACGACAAAAGCCTTCGGAGAAGAGAATCTGCCGAAAGAGGGCGGATATATGATGTATCCGAATCATCAGGGTAAATATGATGTTCTCGGTATCATGTACACGCATGCAAAACCTTGCTCTTTTGTCATGGATAAATTCAAATCACACACGATTCTGGTAAGAGAATTTTGCGATCTTGTGCAGGCGAAGCGTCTGGAGAAGGAAAACCCACGTCAGGGAATTACTATTATCAATCAGGTCGCAAAGGAAGTTGCTGCCGGGAAACGCTACATTCTTTTCCCTGAAGGTGGATATAAATTCAACAACCGTAACCGGGTATGTGATTTTAAAGCAGGGAGCTTTAAGATTGCGCTAAAGTCCAAGGCTCCGATCGTACCGATCGCTTTGATTGATTCTTACAAAGTATTCAACAGTTTTCATTTCGGTCCGATTACAACGTATGTATATTATCTCGATCCAATCTACTATGAAGAATATAAGGATATGAAGACACATGAGATAGCCGCCTTGGTTAAGGCACGAATTGAACAAAAAGTAAATGAAGTAACAGGTAAGATGCCATAAGCAAAAGTACCGTTGATGTTAATGCAACGGTACTTTTCTCATTTACGCTTAGTCTTCCATGGAAGAGCGAATTCTGCCATAAAAACTAATGATATACAGACCACTTAAGCCAACGAGCGCATAGATGATCCTGGTAAGCCACGTACCATCTCCAAAGATAAACGAGACAAGATTAAATTGAAAGAAACCAATCAGCCCCCATACAATACATCCGATAATCGCAAGTGTTAACAAACAATTGTCCAGCCATTTCATGCGTTTTTACCTCCATTTTTGATATTCTTTACATAGTTTGCCGAAAATCCGTTAGAATATACATGATTATCAACGATTGTATTCAAGATGCGAAAATGGTAATATAATACTATCAATTTATGAGGTGAACATATTTGGCAAACAAAGACAAAGTGATCAAAATGCGTCGTATACCAAGTCTTAATGTTGGAGTCGTTATTTTTTTGATCATTATTATTTATATGGCATTCAATCTGTTTTCATATCTAACCTCCAGCCCGGTGGCAGAGTATGAAGTCGGTCAGGGTACCATTGCAACCAACCACGTATACAGAGGTCTGATTATACGCGACGAAACAGTCGTATATGCCGGACAAAGTGGATATATCAACTATTATATTAAGAACGGGCAGAAAGTCTCCGTGAGAGATGTTGTTTATTCTATCGATACGCAGGGAGATCTGTCGAAGAAGATTACAACTGCAGCCAAAGACGGAACCAGCCTTACATCGCAGTCACTGTCTGAGATATCCGATAAGATTGATGTGTTTCACAATTCATATGATCCGAACAATTATTCATCTGTTTATACTTTAAAGGATGATCTGGATTCTCAGCTGACTAAAACACTGAGTGTAAATGCATTAAATGAATTAAGTGACGCAGTTGATTCCGCCGAGGCAAATAATACCTTTTACAAAAAGAAATCAGAAAGACCGGGAATTGTTGTTTATTATACAGATGGATACGAAAACATCACAACGGACAACTTTACTCCTGAAAATTTTACTTCAACAACGTATAAGAAAGTCTCCCTGGAGAACAATACTCATGTATCTGCGCAGGATGTTGCATATAAACGAATCAACAGTGAAAACTGGAATATTATCCTTCCGGTCTCAGATGACGTAGCAAAACAGCTGAAAGAAAATGAATATGTGAAGATTCGTTTCTGCAAAGATGATTTTACCATTACGGTTCCGTTTACTTTGACAAAGAAAAGCGGAAATTATTATATGGATCTTTCCCTTTGTACCGCTATGGTTCGTTATGTAAATGATCGATTTGCTGATATAGAACTGGTCCTTTCAGAAGAGACCGGTCTTAAAATACCGAATTCATCGATAACAAGTAAGGAATTCTATACCATTCCTAAAAAGTATTTTACGCAGGGGGGAGATTCCTCTTCGCCGGGACTTCTTGTAAAATCGAAAGATGATAAGGATTCCTCTGTCACATTGGTGCAACCGACCATCTATTATGAGACCAAGAAAGTCTACTATGTCGATGATGAATATGTGAGCGCAGGGGATATCATTGTACAAAATGATTCTTCATCCACCTACACAGTCGGAGACGATGTGGGATCGTTGATGGGGGTATATAATATTAATAAAGGATATGCGGTATTCAAACAGATTAATATATTGTCACAAAATGATAATTACGCCATCGTCGATCCAAAGACAGATTATGGCATTGCACTATATGATCATATTGCATTAGACGGTTCAAAAGTGAAAGAAAATCAGCTTGTTGTTCAATAAGTGAAGTATAGGAGTGATACAAATGGAAACCATGTTATGTGAAAATCTCAAAAGTGTAGAAGCCAATGTTGCGGCAGCATGTCAGAAAGCAGGCAGAGATCGCAATGAAGTAACATTGATTGCGGTCAGCAAGACCAAACCTTTGGAAATGCTATCCACAATCTATGGTCAAGGAGTCCGCGATTTTGGCGAAAATAAAGTTCAGGAAATGTGCGATAAGATGGATCAACTACCGGAAGATATTAGATGGCATATGATTGGACATCTTCAAACGAATAAAGTAAAATACATTGTAGGACGAACCTCATTGATTCATTCAGTCGACAGTCTTCATCTGGCACAGGAAATCGAGAAACAAGCTGCCAAAAAAGCGGTTACCGCTGATATCCTTGTTGAAGTAAATATTGCAGAAGAGGAGAGTAAATTTGGCATTCATAAGGAAGAGACCTTAGAGCTGATCCGTCAGATTGCTACACTTCCACATATACATATCCGTGGATTGATGACGATTGCTCCCTATGTCGAAAATCCAGAGGATAACCGTATGTATTTCCGCGGAATCCACCAATTATCGGTTGACATAGCCAAACAAAACATAGATAATGTAGATATGGATATTCTGTCCATGGGGATGACCGGAGATTACATGGTCGCAATTGAAGAAGGTGCTACAATGGTTCGTGTCGGAACCGGTATCTTCGGAGAAAGAAACTATAATATATAAGGCAGGTAAATAATTAAATGGGTTTTATGGATAAATTACTCGATGTTATGCGTTTAAACGAAGATGATTATGAGTTCGATAACGATGAGTATGAATTTGAAGATGATTACGAAGAAGAAGTAGTAAAAGAAAAAAAGCCGTCCCGTAAGGAACGCAAAGAAGAACAACAGCAGGCGAAACGTTCTGAGACGAACTTTGATATGACAGAAAAGCGTTCTAAGAACACAAACAAGATTACGCCAATTACGAAAAATAAGAGACAGGGGCAGCAAGGCATGGAAGTGTGCGTCATTAAACCAAATGCAATTGAAGATGAACTTGAAATTACTGAGACTTTATTAAACGGCCGTACTGTAGTGATCAATATGGAAGGATTGAATGTCGAGATTGCACAGCGCATTATCGATTTCACCTCCGGTGCGACATTTGCAATGCGTGGAAACCTCCAGAAGATTTCAAACTACATTTTCCTGGCAACCCCTAATGGTGTCGATATTTCCGGTGATATTCAGAACCTTATGGATTCTTTTGATATTCCTGGATTTACTGTATAAAATCATATGAACGAACAGGAATTATGCAGAAAGCGCCTTATTGATTTATCAAGACAGGCAGATCAAAAAGGCATTGTATTATTTAGCGACTTTTTAAACTTAAACGAACAGAATATTTTTCATACTGCTTCCAAAGAATTGTACACTAAAACACAACTCTTTGGGGGATATGATGGTGCGGAGCGTCAGATGGTTGCATTTATCCCTGATGCTCTTTGTTATGAGTGGGAATATCCGATTGTTTGCCTCAAGCTCTTACCGCAATATCCAAAATTTGCTGAAAAGCTGACTCATAGAGATCTGCTTGGTGCCATTATGAATCTTGGAATTGAACGGAGTAGAATTGGCGATCTTGTATGTCAAAATGATGAATATTATGTTTTCTGTTGGGAAAATATTGCGCTGTTTATCACCGAAAATCTTTCACAGGTACGGCACACAGCCATAGCAATTGCCGTTTATGATCAGGTTCGTGAATTAAATGTACAACCGGAATTTCATGATATTAATGAAATCGTTGCCTCCAATCGCATTGACTGTATTATTGCCAAGGCATATCATATGTCACGTTCCGAGGCCTCCGAATACCTTTTTTCCGAAAAAGTATTTATTAACGGGAAGAGCATCACGAACTGCAATCAATCGTGTGAAAACGGATCCATTATCTCCGTAAGAGGAAAAGGCCGTTTTATTTTCGAAACAAACAATGCAACCAGCAAAAAAGGAAAGCTTCGTGTTTGCTTTCATATGTATATTTAAATAGACAGGGGAAGAAACTATGAATGAAAGAAAAAGTAAAGCAATTATGTGCA
>CAVHWG010000206.1:0-16610 GCA_963639645.1 Firmicutes bacterium TM09-10
GACTGACATATACCCCCGCGGCATCCCCATACTCCGATAAACTCAGATAGAGATCTCTGTTTTTGTGCTTTCCCACCCAGGTTCCATAGGAAAGCTTGTCCGGCTGCTTTTCGATCGTAAAATCGAAAGAAAGCACCTGACCGGCAGCTGCCTCCTGCATCTGAACATAGCACATCTCCTGCTCCATCTTCTGTTGTGACGTTCCCGATGGGGCAGATGTATTCGCCTTCGTCGGTACTATACTCGCCAAAAGCATAATGGCACTACATACGAGTGCCATTACCTGTATCATTCTTTTATTCCCTTTTTTCATATAAATGCCCATCTTAATTCTTAAACGAATGGATCGGTGCCGGAATACGTCCCTTACGATTGATAAAATCTGCACAGGAATATGGATTAACCGGCATAACCGGTGCATATCCGAACAATCCGCCGAACTCAACTTTATCACCGACGCCTTTTCCGATTGCAGGGATCAGACGCGCTGCGGTTGTCTTCTGGTTGACCATACCAAGTGCCATCTCATCGGCGATCATACCGGAGATCGTTGTTGCCTTCGTGTCTCCCGGGATCGCAATCATATCAAGACCTACGGAACATACGCAGGTCATTGCCTCCAGCTTCTCAAGCGTGATGGCGTTCGCCTCCACCGCATTGATCATTCCCTGATCCTCACTGACCGGAATGAATGCGCCGCTGAGTCCACCGACATAAGAAGATGCCATAACGCCGCCCTTCTTGACCTGATCATTTAACATTGCTAGTGCCGCAGTCGTCCCAGGCGCACCTGCATACTCAAGGCCACACTCACAGAGAATGTCTGCAACACTGTCACCGATCGCAGGTGTCGGTGCAAGAGAGAGATCGATGATTCCAAACGGAATACCAAGCATCTTTGACGCTTCCTGCGCGACAAGCTGTCCGACGCGCGTTACCTTGAATGCGGTCTTCTTGATCGTCTCACAGAGAACTTCAAAACTCTCGCCTCGGACTTTCTCCAAAGCGGTCTTTACAACCCCCGGTCCGCTGACGCCGACATTGATGACTGCATCCGCCTCGGTAACACCGTGGAATGCGCCCGCCATAAACGGATTGTCATCCGGTGCATTACAGAATACGACCAGCTTCATGCAGTCTGCGGAATCATTGTCTTTGGAGATTTCCGCGGTCTGCAGGATGATCTCGCCCATAAGACGTACCGCATCCATGTTGATTCCGGTCTTGGTCGATGCAAGGTTTACGGAACTGCAGACTCTCTCGGTATTATGCAGTGCCTCAGGAATCGAACGGATCAGAAGTTCATCCGCCTTTGTCATTCCCTTTGAGACCAGTGCGGAATAACCGCCGATCAGGTTCACACCTACCGTCTTTGCCGCACGATCCAGTGTTTTTGCGATCGTAACAAAATCTTCTGATGTCTTGCATGCCGATCCGCCGACCAAAGCGATCGGTGTCACGGAAATACGCTTGTTGACGATCGGAATACAATAATTATTCTCGATACTCTGACCAACCGCTACCAGATCCCTGGCAACCGTTGTAATCTTGTTATAAATCTTCTCGTTGACACGATCCAGATCCGAATCAATACAATCCAAAAGACTGATTCCCAGTGTAATGGTACGGACATCGAGATTCTCCTTCTCGATCATGTCATTGGTTTCTAAGACTTCTCCGATATTTATCATGATTTACTCCTTCTTATGACACGACACAAATTTAGATTCTATGCATTTTTTCAAAGATTTCCTCGCGCTGGCACTTGATCGTTACGCCGATCTCCTCGCCAAGCTTGTCCATCTCGTTTGAAATATCAGCGAAAGACTTCTTTGCCCCGCTCATATCGGTAATCATCATCATATTGAAGAACCCGGATACGATCGTCTGTGAAATATCAAGTATATTCACTCCGTTGTCTGCCAGATAAGTGCAGACTTTCGCGATAATACCTACGGTGTCCTTACCAACAACGGTAATAATTGTCTTGTCAATCGTCTTTTCCATTGTACTATTTTCTCCTTTTACTCAGCCCGAAGAATCGGCGATACACTGTCACGCTTGGCTACAAGCATCGGAAAATCATCCGCTTTATACGGATTCTCTCCCATTGTCACTTCCAGCCTTACCGCCTCGTAAGCCAGTTCCTCGTAATTGTTTTCCTTGCTCAGGTGGCCCAGTATCACTGTGCCGAATTTATCATGAAGAAGTTCGCCGAGCAGCTTCCCGCTCCGCTCATTCGACAGATGTCCTCTATCTCCTAAAATCCTTCGTTTCAAAGGATATGGATATGCACCGGTTTCCAGCATATGGATATCATGGTTTGCTTCCAAAAGCAGAATATCCAGACTCTGAAGCTGCGACACGATCTCGTCATCGTAGGTGCCAAGATCCGTCACGACCGCAACCACGCGATCGCCTTTTGCAATCTTGTATGCAACCGGATCTGCCGCATCGTGTGAGATGGAGATCGGTGTAATATGTAAATCGCCGATTTCAAATGCTTCCTTCGGTCGTATCACATGAAAAAGGCTTTCATCGATCTTACCGACCGAGGACGTATTTTTGATTGCCTCGATCGTCCCCTCCGTTGCATACATCGGAAGTCCGTATCTTCTTGCCATCACGCCGAGCCCCGCAATATGATCAATATGCTCATGCGTGATCAGAATTCCCTGCATATCCTTGCTCGTGAGGTTGATCTCATTCAATCCGTTCTCAATGCGCTTGCCACTGATGCCCGCGTCAATGAGCACATGGCTTTCATCGGACCCCACACAGATACAATTGCCACTGCTTCCGCTGGCAATACTACATAATTCTAACATCTTAATTCTCTTTCCAGTATAAATCGATACGATCTCCGTCGTGAAGAGGCTGTGTAAATTCTGCTTCCTCACCGTTGATCAGCGTTGCGATTGCACGACCTCTGCCGGCATTCAGATCAAACGTAATGCGGTCAAAGATGTCAACAAAGATATAGGATTCTTTTCCCATCAGCTCCACGGCTTCCCCGTTAACAGTAACCACAACATTTGTCTGTGGATTTACAGCCTCCGGCTGCTCCTCCTGCGGCTCCACGGTCTGCTCGCCGGTCGTATCGCCGGTCACCATTGTTTCAGTGCCTTCGGTAGCATTATACCGATTCTCACTCTCCAGCGCAACCCCAAAGGAGAGAACGGTCCAGTCGATCGTAAAATTATCGTATACAAGCGTGTCCATATCACCCACGCGATTGTTAACTAAAATATCATGATCATGATCGACTTCGACATCCATAAACTCCGCAACCTGACCTACCGTATAATAGTTGCGCGTCTCGATCTCATCGCCCTCCTGAATTTCATAAGAAGCAGGCTCCAGGCTTCCGTTGACCTGTACAAACTTCGGGCAGACGATCATTTTGCCGTTGACGATCACAGTAATATTGGACTCGTGATACTCTTCCAGCTGGCCGACTGTAAATACGGCATCCTCTCCGGCCGTGGACGGCTCAATCGTAATCTCACAGTTTGGTACGAGCGGTGTATTGATGTTCGCCGGATCTCCGTTTAACGTCACGATCGCAGGCTCTCCCGCCTCGCCGCGGGCAATCCTTGTCGCTCCGTTTACCGTGAAATTGATCGGCGTACCGCGCTTCGGGAACAACTGATCATTCGGGAATCCCGCCTGAAGTGCTGCATCCACGATCGTCAGACGGTTATTGTCATACAGCTTCAAACGCTCTCCGTTAAAACGGACCATAATAAAATTGTTCTTCTGTTCATAATAATTCAGGCAGATACCGATCGGTGTAACCAGAAGCGGATCCTTCTTGATATCTTCCTGCTCAAAATTGACTTCCTTTAAGACTTCCTCACCGCGCAAAGCGACACGCTCCGCAGGCAGATCCAGCTTTTCGGCGAGCGCCTCGGTAAATCCGTGGATCTTACCGCCACCACCGACGACAAAACACGCACTCACGGTCTTATCCCCGTTAAGTTCTTTGATCTTGGCTGCAACTTCCGTCGTGATCTTGTCGATAGTCGGCTGCACAAGCTCCCAGATCTCGTCTGCCGGAACCGTGTGGGAAATACTCATGATATCCTCATACGTCACTTCCCGTTCAGTCGTAGACGCAAGTTTCATTGCCTCCGCAGTCTTGAAATCCACAAGATAATGCTGCACGATCAGTTCCGTCAGCTCATCACCCGCATACGGGATCATGCCGTACGCGATAATGCTTCCCTCTCTTGTGATCGAGATATCCGAAGTTCCCGCTCCCACATCGACCAAAGCGATATTGAGCATTCTGAAATTCTCCGGGATGGCAACGTTGATCGCTGCGATTGGCTCGAGTGTCATATTCGCAACTGTCAGGCCTGCCTGTCCGACTGCCGAATACAGACCGTCCACAACATCCTCAGGAAGGAACGTCACGATCACATCCTCCCCGATCTTGTTTGCCTTATGCCCCTCAATGCTGATAAACAGATCCTCATTGAGATAATATTTCATAACCGAATAACCGACACAATAAAACTTGTATCTCGTATCATTTTTTTCTTTTAAAATATCCTGCGCGCTCTCAATTCCGAGCAGATTGAGCGTGTGAATGTCTTCCGCCGTAACCACGGATTCCTCCGCATACTCATATTCCACATGGGTCGTAACCGTCTTGAGCACACGACCAGCGGCAGCAATGCACACTTCGGAAAGCGGCTCCCCGATCTGGTTTTCGAGTTCCTCCTTGACCACATTGATCGTTCGCGCCACGCGACCGATATCGTGAATCTGTCCGTCAAGCATCGCACGCGTCTCATGCTGTCTGACACTCTGTGCCACTACATTAAATTCATCATCCCCTGTCAGATATCCGACCGTTCCTACAATATTACGCGTTCCGATATCCAGGCCAAACACTTTATTCATATGCTCTCTCCCTTAAAGCTTCATCGATCTGTGTGAAAGTATCCTCCGGCGATCCGTTGTTGTCGATGACAACCGAGCAATGCCTGCGATACGCTACCTCACTCAACTGACTGGCAAAAATCTGATCCACTTTCGCATCCGAATAGCCTCTGGATGCTTTCAAGCGCGCTCTTCTATTTTCCCTGCTGGTATCAATATACCAAAGTTCGTCGCAAATTTCATCATAATGTTCTTCAATCAGTAAAGCTGCTTCCAGAACAAGAAGTTTTAACGCTCCCGCGCTGCGTTCCTCATCAAGCTGCTGCTTTACATATTCCTTGACCGCCGGATGTACGATCCCGTTTAACCGCTCTCTTTTTGCATCGTCTGCAAAGATGACTGCCGCAAGTTTCGGGCGGTCAAAATTCCCGTCCTCACAATAAATATCCTCGTTTCCGAAACATTCGTACAACCTCTTATAACAGTCCGTCCCCGGCTCCATGAGATCATGCGCGATCTCATCCGCGAGCATCACCCGCACAGCGGGCTTTGACGCAAGATAATCCAGTATCTTTGATTTTCCGGCTCCGACTCCGCCGGTAATTCCTATGAACTTCATACCGTTCTCCTTAATGCGCATCGTACCAGTTGTAGCCATACTCCGTTCCGACGGCAAGTTCCACCTGAAGGTCTGCTGCTCCCCGCATTTCCTCCTCAAGAAGCGCGATCACCGCATCCTTTTCCGACTCCACCGTCTCGATCAGCAATTCGTCGTGTACCTGAAGGATCAGCCGCGACTGAAATCCGTCTTTGATCAAACGGTCATGCACGCGGATCATCGCAATCTTGATAATATCCGCCGCAGTACCCTGGATCGGTGCATTCATCGCCACACGCTCGCCAAACTGCCGCTGCATAAAGTTGCTGGATGACAATTCCGGAATCGGACGGATTCTTCCGAAAAGCGTTCGCGTAAAACCACATTCCTTCGCCTGTGCGACCGTCTTATCCAAAAACTCCTTGATCTTCGGGTAGGTCGCGAAATAACTGTCGATAAATCCCTGTGCTTCCTTCTGCGGAATGTTTAAATCCTGACTTAAACCAAAAGCACTGATGCCGTATACGATACCAAAGTTGACCGCCTTGGCATTTCGTCTCTGCAGATCCGTGACTTCCTCAAACGGCACACCAAACACCTTCGATGCCGTACTTCTGTGGATATCCTGATTCTCTCTGAACGCTTCGATCAGCCCCTCGTCCCCTGAAATATGTGCCAGAAGCCTGAGTTCGATCTGCGAATAATCGGAATCCACAAACAGATCGCCGTCCTTCGGATGAAAGACTTTACGGATCATCTTACCGAGTTCCATACGGATCGGAATATTCTGCAGATTCGGATCCGTGCTGCTGAGTCGTCCGGTCGCCGTAATCGTCTGATTAAAACTCGTATGGATTTTTCCTGTCTCGTCAATAAAGTTTGCAAGACCGTCCGCGTAGGTAGATTTCAATTTGGAAAGCTTACGGTACTCCAGGATATCCGCCACGATCGGATAATCCGGTGCGAGCTTATCCAGCACCTCCGCCGAAGTTGAGAATCCGGTCTTCGTCTTCTTTCCGTTCGGAAGCTGCATCTTTTCAAAAAGGATCATACCGAGCTGCTTCGGGGAATTGATGTTAAATTCCACCCCCGCCTTCTCATAGATATTCTTCTCATACTCCGTGATCGAACCGGCAAGCTGTGTTCCGTATTCTTTGAGTGCATCCGCATCGATACAGATGCCTTCCCGCTCCATATCGGAAAGCACAAACACAAGCGGCATCTCGATCTCGTTAAAAAGTGTCTCCATCTCATGCTGCTGCAGTGCTTCCAAAAGCACCGGATAGGACTTCCATGCGATATACGCCTCGTAACAGGCATATGCCATCGCCGCCTGCTCATTCTCCGCCAGAACCGCACCAGCTTCGCTCTTGCCAAGATAATCCGCCTTCGTCGGAACCATCAGTCCCAGGTAATCCTTGGCAACATCATCATACGGATAATCTCCCTTGAGCGGATTCAGCAGATACGCTGCCACTGTCCGGTCAAAGAAACGCGCACGAAACGCAGGATAGTCCTCCCACGAATCTGCCTTTGCCTCATCCGGGAAGAATTTCAGATCCGGCTTTAAGTCCGCCGCAATCAGTTTACTCTCTCTCCTGGCAATGAGCTGATCCACCAGTTCGTCCGATGTCAGCTCCTCTCCTGTCACAAACAGACAGATATCTTCCTCGGAGAAAGCCACCGCCATCGCAGCAAACGCATTCTTCGGTGCCTCTGCAAACAATCGCATCTGTCCGTCCTGTTCCTGCTTTGTATCTTTGCCGGAAGCAAACGAAACAATATAGTAACCGACCGGATCATTTCCGAGCTTCTTCCAGATCTTATCTGCCTCTGCCTTGTCTCTTACGATACGAAAATGTTCCTGCGCCTGATTCTTTGGTGCATCCACCTCGAAGCGTCCGAGCAGATTCTTAAACTCCAGACGCTTACACATCAGATATGCATCCTCTGTGTAGAGATCCTGCACCGATTCAAGCTTTGCCTCCGCAAAATCATATTCGATTGGCACATTGGTAATGATCGTTGCAAGTTCCTTGCTGAGCACTGCCTGCTCCCAGAATTCCACAATATTTTTGGAAGCGCGTGGCGGCTTGACATTGGAAGCATCCTCATGTACCGCCTCAATGCTTCCGTACTTCTCAATGAGTGCAGTCGCCGTCTTCTCGCCGATTCCCGGAACACCCGGAATATTATCGGCCGTATCGCCCATGAGCGCCTTGACATCGATAAATTCCTTCGGAGTCACAAGGTAGCGTGCCTTGACATCTTCCGCCAGATAATTTTCAATTTCGGTTCCTGTCTTCTTGGTCTTTGGAATTCGGATCTTGATATGCTCCGTTGCAAGCTGCAACAGATCGCGGTCTCCGGACACGACCGAGACGTCCATGCCTTCCCGCTCGCCCATTCCCGCGATCGTTCCCAAGATGTCATCCGCCTCGTAACCTTCCATTTCCACGATACGCACGCCCATCGCCGTCAGCATCTCTTTCATAAGAGGCACCTGCTGGCGCAGCGCATCATCCATCGGGGAACGGGTTCCCTTGTAGGCATCAAACATTTTATGCCGAAAAGTTGGTGCATGGACGTCAAATGCCACAGTCAGATAATCCGGCTTCTCCTCCTCAAGAATCTTAAACAGAATATTAAGGAAACCGTACACGGCATTCGTGTGCAGTCCTTCCGAATTCGTCAGATCCGGCAATCCAAAGAAAGCGCGGTTTAATATACTGTGTCCGTCAATCAACACCAACTTTTTATTCATTGATAACTCCTTCATACAGATCCTGCGTCCGGGATCTGTGAAATGTATTCTGCGCTAGATTGCGCGGGTTGCCTGCTTTAACCAGGCGAGTTCCTCACCCTCAAGGTAAGGTGATACGACATCATACACCCCTTCATGGTACGCATTCAGACGCGCCTTCTCGGTCGATGTCATCTGCTCCGGATCGATTGCATCCAGATCGATCGGAACATACGTGATATTCTCAAAATACATGAACTGTCCGAATTCATTCTTCTCGCCCTCATGGCAGACAAGCTCGTTCTCCAGTCGGATACCGTATTTGCCCTCAATATAGATGCCCGGCTCATCCGTTGTGATCATACCTTCCTCAAAGACACATTCCTTGGAAAAGGCGCTATTCTGCCAACGGAAACTGTTCGGTCCCTCATGCACGTTCAGCACATAACCCACACCGTGTCCGGTTCCGTGCTTGTAATCCTTGCCTGCTTCCCAAAGCGGCTCTCTTGCCACGATATCAATGTTTCTTCCGGTACATCCGTGCAGGAAACGCACATTGGCAAGATTCATATTCGAGCGGCACACGCGTGTAAAGTCCGCTTTCATCTCATCCGTCACCGGTCCGAGTGCAAACGTTCTTGTAATATCAGTCGTACCTTCCAGATAGTGTCCACCGGAATCCACCAAAAGAAGTCCTTCCGGCTTTAATGCAACGTCCGATTCCGGTGTCGCTGCATAATGCACGATCGCACCGTGATCCGCATAGCCACAGATCGTATCAAAACTGAGGTCTAAGAATCCCTCCTGCGCAGCACGAAGTTCTGCCAGATAATCCGATGCAGAGATCTCCGTCATAGGTATCTTCCCCACATTCGTCTTCAGCCAATACATAAATTTGCACATTGCAACCGCATCTTTGACATGTGCATTTCTTGTGTTATCCACTTCCACTTTGTTCTTGACAGCTTTCAGCGGAGTCGTCGGATCCACATCATCGATCACTTTATTGGAATCCGCAATGTTGTTGCAGATGCGGTAATTTACAACCGATCGATCCATCAGGATAGTCTCATTCTCCAATGTCTTTACATAATCATAAAAAGCCTCATACGGCTGCGTCTTGATCTTATTCTCATCTAAATACCTGCGAAGCTTCTCATCCACGATCTCCTCCTGTAGAAACCATGTGCAGGACTCCTTCGTCATCGCCAGATATGACAATACGACCGGAACATAGCTGATATCGTTGCCTCGCACATTAAGAAGCCACGAGATATCATAAAGAGAGGACAGCAGATGCACGGTTGCGCCTTTTTCATCCATCGCTTTTCTTACCGCTGCGATCTTATCCGCCGTACTTCTTCCGCTGTACTGTGTATCGAGAACCCATGCCTTCTCGCAGGACACCGCCGGGCGATCCTCCCAGATCAGATTTATCAGATCCTCATCCACATAGAGTGTTGCCTTCTTCTCGTCCGCGATCTTCTTCAATTCCCCGCCCCAGTGTCCGTTCACCACACGACCGTCAAAGCCGATGCATCCGCCTTCTGTGAGCGTATTTTTGATGTACTCGTTCACCGTCGGCACACCTTCCTCGCCCATGCGGTACAGTGTCACGGTTGTTCCCTCAAGCTGCTTTGCCGCCTGAACAAAATATCTTCCGTCCGTCCACAGTCCCGCCTCGGTCATTGTGATGACCGCCGTACCGGCAGATCCTGTAAATCCGGTAATAAATTTTCTTGCCTTAAAATGCGTTCCGACATACTCCGACTCGTGAAAATCGGCTGTCGGCACAACATAGATGGTAATTCCACGCTTCTGCATCTCCTCTCGAAGTGCAGCAAGTCTCTTTTGAATCATTACTGATCCTCCTTCATTTCAAAAAACTTTGTATCCAGTTCCGGGTAAGAACGCTTCAATGAAATCGGTTTGCCTGCACGGTTCAGGAAACAATGGCTGCTTCGTCCTGTTGTGCGCAGCTCTCCTGTCTCTTTATCTGTCATGACATATTCCACTTCCATCTTGATTCCGTTGTATTTGACCAGCTTTGTCTGGATCACAACCGTGTCATCAAAATGAACCATACTGTGATACACAACCGAAATGGACAGCACCGGACTAATGATCTCCAGCTCTTCCATCTCTTTATAATTCAGCCCGATCTGCTCCATAAGATCCATGCGGGCCTCCTCCATCCATTTCACATAATTGCTGTGATGGATGATTCCCATCTGATCCGTCTCATAATACTTCGCACGATGCTCGTAAGGGTGAATTTCCATTTCCGTAAACGGTCTTGCGACTTCAATTTCCTGTTTCATCATCAAATACCTCCTATTGTCAGTCTCTGTGATGTAGGCCGTCAGCCACTTTTCATTTTGCCGATGGCTTGCCTTTCTATTATGCCACAAAACACGTCAAAATTCAATCAGCCCTGCATCTCTTTGTACACCTCGATATAATCGCTCTCATCTGCAAAAAGTTCGTATCTTCCGTCAACAAATCCCATATATCCACTATCCACTACATATCCTTTCATGCTGTCCGCTTCCTTTCATTCATTGTTGAATGTATTATCGCGGATTTAGTGTCCTATAATACGGACAAAAGGCCCCGGATTTTTCAATCCGAAGCCTTTCATCATATGTTAGTCTTCTTTTTCGCGTTCTTCGTTTTCCGCAAGAAGCATTTTACGAACTTTCTTGCTCGCAACTACATTATATTTCTTTGCATAAGCCTCAAAATTTGCGAGATACTCGTCATTCTTCATATGGCGCACGCTCTTGACATACTGATGCGTATCAAATTCGGACGTCTCCGTCTCGATCATCGCTACCGCAACGTTCGAACAGTGTGCCGCAATACGCTCAAGGTTCGTCAGCAGGTCATTGAATGCGAATCCCTGCTTCAATTCACACTTGCCCTCACGAAGTCTTGTTACATGACGATTCTTAAGATCGTTGCAAAGAATTCCGATCAGCTCGCGGAGCGGCTCAACCTTGGCAGCCTTCGCAAGATCATCCTCGCAGAACGCACTCACGGTCAGATCCACAAGCTCATGTACCGCAGATTCCAATACCTCCAGCTCATTCTGTGCGGATTCCGAAAACGAAATCTTCTTCTCCGCCAGTTCATTTGCAACACTGGCAATATTGACCGCATGATCACCAAGTCGCTCAAAATCGCTGATCGTATGCAGGAATTTCGATACCTGCTGCGTCTGCGACATCGACATCTCCTGTCCGGTCAGCTGCATCAGGTAGGTACCGAGCTTATCCTCGTACTTATCGATCAGGTTCTCTTTTTCCTGTACCTTATTGTACTTATCCTGCGAATAATTCGTCAGCAGGTTTAATGCACGGTAAATATTCTTGCGTGCCTTCTTTGCCATACCGTTCATCGCTGTATGGCTCTGTCCGATCGCAAGTGCCGGATATGCAAGGAAACGTTCCTCCAGCAGATCGAAATCCGCCTGCTCCTCAATATCTTCCGGGCTGTCCTTGACAAGACGGAATACCAGTTTCTCGATCTGTGAGATAAACGGGATCAGAAGCAGAATCGTTGCCAGACGGAATACCGTATTCATCAGTGCGACCGTTACCGGACGCATCGTCATATCCATAAACGGAAAATGTACAAACGCATTCACACTGTAGAATGCGATCGACCAGAATACCATACCGAACAGATCGTTTAAAAGATAGATCAGTGCGGTACGCTTACCGTTCTTGTTCGTTCCGATGGAAGAAAGAAGTACCGGACATGCAGCTCCGACACCGATTCCCATTGTGAGCGGAAGTGCTGCCGCAAAGCTGATACTTCCGGTCATGGACAATGCCTGCAGGATACCGACCGAAGCCGATGCACTCTGTAATACTGCCGTAAAAGCGATACCTACAAGAATTCCAAGAAATGGATTCGTAAACATCGTCAGCATATTTACGAAATGCTCATTCTCCTTCAAAGGAGATACCGCACCGCTCATCGTCTGCATTCCGACCATCAGGATTGCAAAACCAAGCATGATGTCTCCGACATTCTTGTACGTTGATTTCTTAAAAAACATTTTAAACACGATACCAATGATCGCCACCACAGCCGAAATCGTTGCTGTGGATAAAAGCTGGGCAATTCCGCTCTGCCCATCGATATACGACAGACACAGGATCCATCCCGTAATACTCGTACCGATATTGGCACCCATGATGATACCGATCGCCTGTGCGACTTTCATCATACCGGAATTTACGAATCCGACCACCATAACGGTCGTCGCCGAGGACGACTGAATGATTGCTGTAACGACGGTTCCCAAAAGAAGTCCCTTGATCGGGGTGCTGGTCAGCTTATACAATACAAGCTCAAGTTTATTTCCTGCCACTCTCTTCAGTCCGTCTCCCATCAGGGACATACCGAAAAGAAACAAAGCTACACCGCTTAAAAGCGACAGGACGATTGTAATGCCACTCATATTTTAACTATTCCTTTTCTCCTAGTGCTCTACAAGTTCCGATTCATTATAAAACACTTTACCGCTCTTTTACAATCACTTTACCAAAATTTTATAAAATACTTGTTAAATTTTTCCTTCTCATACAACTAGCCGAATAGTGATTCAATCGCCTCGATCAGCTTTGAAAAGAAGTTCGAGATTGCCTGTCCGATGCTCTGTAAACCGCCGCCCGAGATACTCTCCTGCAGCTTATCTGCCCACTCGGACGCCTGATTTGCGATGCTGTCCCAGTTGAGATCAAGGCCTTTTAACTTATTGAGAAGATCGGCGATCTTCTGCTTATCCTCATCAGAAAGCTTTAAATCATGATCCTTGGCAACCTCCTCGATCGCAGCCTGGATCTTCTCCGGTGTATCGAGATCTCCGCTTGCGATCTTACTTTTCAGCTCTGCGATCATGGACTCGATCTCCTGCGGATCGCCGTCAATACTCTGCTCGAGTTCGCCCGTTGTAACCAGCTCATCCATCGCCGCATCAACAACCGACTCGTCCAGAGATTCTCCCGTCATCTTCTGATATGCCTCAAAGGTTCCGACAAGTGCAGCCGTACCGGACAGTTCAAACGGTCCCGCAACGATCACATTCGCATCCTCGATGCCGGCCGTCGCAAGCGCATTCTTGTACATGCCCGCGGTACAGTAATTGATATTGTAGGTAGATACCTTCACTCCGCTCCCCTTGTCCGTCAGCGAGATCAGCACCGAAGAAAGCGACTTCGTTCCGATCTGTTTGCTCGGAATATACGCATCCAGATATTTGTGTTCCTCCTCATTGTTGACATAGACCACATCATACTGGTCAAAATCCGCCGCATCAATTCCCATGTAGGACAATACCGTATGCTGCTGATCCGCGGTCAGATCTGCACCCAAAGCCAGATACGGCTTATCTTCCTGCGTAATGACAACGTTGTCTCCCTGCTCGGTCACTTCCGTCGCATACACATTCTGCGGTGCAGCGGCCGTACCGGCCGCAATCACTGCCGCCATCGTAAACGTCAGCATTTTCTTTCCGAATTGCTTCATCTATTCATCCTTCTTTCTCATACTCTCTGTTTCACGCCAAAAGCCATACGGCTACTCAAATATATAACGGATATCGATCGAATTGCCCACGGAATGCACCTTCGCAAGCGCACCGCTTATCATCGGCATCATCGGTGCCAGATGACCGATATCCAGATCCATGATCACCGGGACCTCATATTCTGCCAGCAGTCCAATGACCGCCTCATACTGATCCATGCCGAACATCTCACTGCCATGACAGTACGGTCTGCCAATCAGAAATCCCTTCACATGCTCGAACCAGCCCGCATTCTTCATCTGCCAGATGGCGCGCCGGATCGACATAATATTCAGATCGCAGGACTCTAAAAACCAGATGATCCCATCCTTCTCATACCGCTCATTGAATGCGCGCACTGCATCAAATGAAGTTCCCAGCAGATTGACCAGACAATCCATGCAGCCTCCGATGAGCCTTCCTTTGATCGTCACTTCCTCATCCGGGAAACGGTGAAGCCGAAACGGCTCCGTCACGTTGTATGGCAGAAGTGGATGTTCCTCATCCTTAAGGCCCTCCTTTTCCCAGAGTTCATAGTTATGCACCTCACGCTTTTGACCGCGCAGGATCCCGTAAGCGTCCTGAAGTGACGCATGCCACGGTTCCATTCCGAATGCTGGTGCACACGGACCATAGATCGCTGCCGTATCACAAAGTGTTGTCAGTAAAAATGTAAAATTCGTATTGTCCGAATAACCCATAAACCACTTTGGCTTCGCCATACAGATGCGTTCAAAATCGATGTACGGTACAACCTCACACATCAGCTCACCCCCGCCGCAGGACATAAGGATCTGCGACTCATCGCTGCAATAAGCTTCATTCAGTTCCTCCCCGCATTTCTGCGGCGTGTTGCTGATACCGATACCAAGATCCGCATAACAGTTCTCTCCCGCAATCGTCGGATGTCCAAGCTCTTTAAAAATGCATCTCGCATTCGCAAATGCGCTCTTGTACGGTTCGGTCGCACAGCCGAATGCCGGCGCCACGAAACCGATCGTTCCGTTTTCATTTAAAAACTCAGGATATTTCATCGTAACCCTCCTTTTTCCTCATACTACCCCAAAACGCGTCCCGGCGCAACTAAAGTCTTTCTTAAAATTTGCAGAAGATTATGGACACAAAAAGGCCCTCAGCAAAAGCTGACGGCCTAAACAGTTCCGTATCGGACTTTGTGTTTCATTTTCTGTCTGGAATAGTACATATACGAACGGATATTTCTCCAGATTGAAGTGTCTCTGCGATAATGGAATGCCGTATCGTACAGGATCTTCTGGCGGTTGCACCACTGATAGATATCATTGAGTTCCAGCTTCTCTACCGTGCGGATATTGTTCATAAAGATTTCCAGTTTGGACATCTCCCATTCGGAGCGGATGTACAAAGAAAAAATCGTGTTCGGACATTCAATTGTAATCTGCTGTGTACGCCATTCTTCGCTCAAACACACTGCCTCCCCTCATTTCGTAAATCCATCGTACAATACCTTTCAGCAAAATTCTATATAATATATTGCTCTATATTTTATCTGTTTTTCCTGCTGTTTTTGACCGGAAGAACCCCCTCTCCGTTCAGGAAATCCGCGGTAGAGTTCTTCCTCTTTATATAATGTAGAATTTGTCAAATTTTGCTTTTTCATGTCTTTCCCTTGCGATTTCCTTTCAAACCCTCTACAATGGGCTTATTGAAATAATGCTTGAATAAGGAGTTACCAGAATGAATCAGTCAAACTGTATGGTCGCCCAGTCCGGAGGCCCAACCGTAGCAATTAATGCCAGCCTTGCAGGAGTGATCGCCGGAGTCAACAAGTCCGGCCGATACGATACCTGTTATGGAGCCATCAACGGTATTCTTGGCATCTTAAACGAGAATTACTTAAACCTCACCGAAGTTGTCGATGATGAGGAGAAGCTTGAGCGCCTGAAAGTCACGCCGGCCATGTACCTCGGCTCGTGCCGTCACAAGCTTCCGAACTACAAGGATGACGATTCTCCTTATGTATTTATATTTAACCAGTTTGCCAAGATGAATATCAAAGCCTTTTTCTATATCGGTGGCAACGATTCCATGGATACCGTTCTTAAGTTATCCGATTATGCCGCCAAAATCAAGAGTGATATTCGTATTATCGGCATTCCGAAGACGATCGATAACGATCTGTGCGTGATCGATCATACGCCGGGATTCGGTTCCGCTGCCAAGTACATCGCAAGCACGATGCTTGAAGTGGCACACGACACCTTTATCTACGCAGTCAAAAGCGTTACGATCGTTGAGATCATGGGACGCGATGCCGGATGGCTGACCGCATCTTCCGCGCTGGCGCGCAACGGTTACAATACCGCTCCGCACCTTATTTATCTGCCGGAGGTCGCCTTCAACAAGGAACAGTTCCTAAACGACATCCGCGAGAAATTAAAAACGTTAAACAACGTCATCGTTGCGGTCTCCGAGGGAATCCGCGACGAGAACGGTGATTATATTACCGCTTCGAAAGCCGTTGCCGATCAGTTCGGTCACCAGCAGCTCTCCGGCGCCGGCAAAGCGCTCGAATTTTTAGTAAAAGAGAACATCGGCATCAAAGTACGTTCTGTGGAAGTCAATGTGCTGCAGCGCTGCGCTTCCCATCTGGCATCCCAAACGGATCTTGATGAGTCCTTTATGCTCGGCAGCAAGGCAGTCGCACTCGCCGAGGAAGGTGTGACCGCAAGCATGGTTACACTTGCGCGTGTTTCCAACACACCATACGAAGTGCGTTATGACCACGCGTCGATCGCCGGTATCGCAAACGAAGCCAAGTC
>CAVHWG010000207.1:0-16319 GCA_963639645.1 Firmicutes bacterium TM09-10
CGACAGATCATGCGTTACAAACATATAAGTAAGCTTCATCTGTTCCTGAAGATCCATCAGAAGGTTTAAAACCTGTGCCTGAATGGATACATCCAAAGCCGATACCGGCTCGTCGCACATGATAAATTCCGGATTCAAAGCGAGTGCTCTGGCAATTCCGACTCTCTGTCTGCGACCTCCATCCATCTCATGCGGATAGGCAAGCCGCAAACGTTCTTCGATACCGACCAGATCCATCAGTTCCTCGGTCTTGGCATTGATCTCTGCCTTCGAAAAACGGTGTGCCTCCTGAAGAGGTTCCCGGATCGTCGACTCTACGGAAGAACGTGGATTTAAGCTTGAGTACGGATCCTGAAAGACGATACTGACTTTCTCGCGAAGCTTTCGTAAATCCTTGCCCTTGGCATAGGTAATATCTTCACCATTTAATCTCACATGTCCATCGGTCGCATCCAGCAGACGGATAATGGTTCTTCCCAGTGTGCTTTTTCCGCAGCCGGACTCACCAACGACACCCATTGTACGGCCTTTTTCAATGGAAAAGGTAATGTCATCGACAGCATGATTCACGCCTGCACCGACATTAAAATATTTTTTCAGATGTTCTACTTCAAGTAATGCCATCTTACACACCTCCCTTTCCTATCTTGTGGCAGCGGACAAAATGTCCTTTTTCTACTTCGATCATCGGAGCCTGCTGTTTCGTGCCCTCCGCGCATTCGTCCTCATGCGGACATCTCGGGCAGAACATGCAGCCCTCCGGTAAATGCGTTGGATCTGGCGGAAGTCCCTTGATCGGTTTAAGTCTCTTGGAATCATCATCCAGTCTCGGCAGGGACGCAAACAGTCCCTTGGTGTACGGATGCATCGGATTCCGGAAAATCTGCTCCTTCGAACCGCATTCCACAATCTCACCCGCATAAACGATTGCAACTTTATCGCAGGTTTCTGCAACAACTCCAAGATCATGGGTGATCAGGATCATGGAGGTATTGAATTTTTCTTTTAATGCTTTGATCATCTCAAGAACCTGTGCCTGAATGGTTACATCAAGCGCTGTGGTCGGCTCATCCGCCAAAAGCAGTTCCGGATTGCAGGCAAGTGCCATTGCAATTACAACACGCTGCTTCATTCCACCGGAGAACTGATGCGGATAATCGCTGAAACGCACCGAGGCGATTCCTACCATCTCTAACATCTCAACCGTTCTCTTGGTTGCCTCTTCTCTTGAAATACGATTATGTCGTAAGACAACTTCATTAATCTGTTCTCCAACCGTCATTGTTGGATTAAGCGCCGTCATCGGATCCTGAAAGATCATTGCGATCTTGTTTCCGCGGATCTTCTGCATCTCATGTTCCGGAAGCTCCAGCAGATCCGTTCCGTCCAGTTTCACCTGACCGCTTACGATTTTTGCAGGCGGAGTAGGAAGAATACGAAGGATCGACTTTGCGATCGTTGTTTTACCGGCTCCTGTCTCACCGACGAGCCCGATCGTCTCTCCTTTTTGCAGATCAAGATCAATACCGTTGACCGCCTGAACTTTTTCTCCACCTGAGGAATATTCCACTACTAAATCACGAATGGACAAATAGCTTTCACTCATATCTTTTCTCCTAGTCCTTAAGTCGTGGATCCATTGCATCACGGAGTCCATCACCTAACATATTAATTGCAAGAACTGTTATCAGAATCGCAACACCCGGCCAGATCATCATATGAGGGTATTTCATAATGTAATCGCGTGCTGCGGAACACATTGCACCCCACTCTGCTGTCGGCGGATGGATACCTAATCCAATATAGGAAAGACCTGCTGCCGACATCATCGTTGCACCGATCTGACCTGTCGTACCGACAATGGTAGGTGCGATAATGTTTGGCATCATATGCTTAAACATGATCTTAAATTCGGAACAGTTCATTGCCTTTGCTGCCTCAAGATACTCCATCTCTCTCTCTTTTAACGCCATCGCTCTGGTTCCTCGAATGGATCCCGGAATTCCTCCGACGGTCAATGCCAGAATCGTGTATCCGAATCCGGATCCAAGCGATGCGGAGATGATGATTGCAAGCAGCGTTGCCGGAATCGCCATCCAGACATCACAGATTCGCATGACGATATTGTCCACCTGTCCTCCGTAATATCCGACCATCGTTCCGAAAAACACACCGAAAAACATTCCGATCACGGCACAGATCAGACCGAGGGATAAGGAGTACCTTCCACCGTAGATGATACGGCTGAAAATATCTCGTCCAAGATTA
Organism: Firmicutes bacterium TM09-10; assembly: GCA_963639645.1. GTDB lineage: Bacteria > Bacillota > Clostridia > Lachnospirales > Lachnospiraceae > Roseburia. The sequence continues at coordinate 2,269 of CAVHWG010000207.1, forward strand.
TCACAGCCCATAATGTGTGCTGCGCTCGGTGTCTCGTTGAGTGCGCTATAATCCATATAGTTTGGATCATACGGCGCGATCAGCGGTGCAAAGATTGCTGCCAGAATAATAATGATCAGAACGATCAGTCCGCCCATCGCGACTTTATTCTTTTTAAGTCGTCCCATGATCTGGGAGAACTGTGTCTGCTTTTTCTTTTTTACTGATTTGGGAGTCGCATTTTTCTTTGCCATTACTTCTTTCCTCCCTTCTTCTTTGCTCCGTAGTTGACATACTGGGCCTTAATTCTCGGATCCAGATATGCATAGAACAGATCCACAAGCAATGTGATTACTGCGGAGAACAGAGCCAGAATTAAAACAGATCCACGGATAACCGGATAATCACGGCTGCTTACACCGGTAAGAAGATACTGTCCGATGCCCGGGAAAGAGAATACCTGCTCAATGACAACGGTACCGCCTACCACCATCGCGAGCTGCATTCCCAATGCATTTACTACCGGGATCAATGCGTTCGGAAGCATATGCTTGTAAATAACCACTTTCTCAGATAAACCTTTGGCTCTCGCTGTTGTAACGAAATCCGCGCGGATCGTTTCCAGTACCGCAGAACGCGTCTGTCTCGCATTCATCGCAATTCCGGATAATGAATTTGCAAGTACCGGCATAATCCAGCACTGCCAGCCGCTGATTCCATAAGGCGGCAGCCATCCCAGCTTTACGGAGAAAAGTACTACCATCATAAGTGCCAGCCAGAACTGTGGCACAGAGATAAATACCATAGCCATGATCAGAAGTCCCTGATCCTGAAAGCTGTTACGATGAATCGCTGCATTGACACCAAGCGGAATACCGATAATAATGTTCAAAGCCATAGAGATCAGTCCAAGACCAAGTGTTCTCGGAAGTCTTGCTGCAAATTCATTGATAACCGGTGTTCCGTACACATAAGAATTTCCAAAATCGAAATGTAAGAAAACATCCCGTAAATAACGTCCAAGCTGTACGATAAATGGGGAATTCAATCCCATAATCTCCCGTTGTCGCTCTATATCCGCCTGTGTTGCTCCTGATCCAAGTGCAATCTGGGCAGGATCACCCGGTACAAACCAGAGGATAACAAAGATTACTACAGCCACGCACAACATGATGACGATGAGCCACAGAATTCTTTTTAAAATGTATTTCCACATTATAAGTTCCTCACTTTTTTCTATATAGATTTCGGGTCGTGCCCCGACCCGAAATCCATCTCATTGATAACCTACTTATTCTGCTTTAAAGCAGCATGCTCCAGGAAGGAATCTTAATTTGTCGCCCTGACAAACATATACACAATCTTCCGGTACAATGTTGTAGTTATTTCCTGCGTAGATACCCATTGCATATGCATGCTCGGTTGTCATCTCCCACCATGCCTGCATATTTTCGGAAGTATGACCTTCCTCTGTATTGCACAGATCAAGCAGATCATTCCACTCATCATCTACAACAAAGTTGCTTGTACGGTCACCGGTTGCCGAGTTGTTGTAGGAGAAGTCATGTAACCATGCCTGTACATTGTAATCTCCTGCCATCATTCCAAAGTACATATCCCATGCAGTGGAATCCGCCTGCGTTGCATTCGCAGTTGCGTTGTCGACCTGAAGTAACTCTACGTTAATTCCGAAAGCGGCAAGCTGTGCTGCGATAATGGTTGCGGTATCTGCATACGTACTGAATACCATAAGTTTCAAAGTCTCTCCGTTATAAGAAGAAGCATCCAGATACTTCTGAACCGTATCGGCATCTACGGATGCCTTGGAATTGTAGTTGTCAAGACTTGCCCAGTCTACCATATCGTAATCACTGTAATAATCGTTTGCATATGCATACAATCTCGAGAAAGAACCACCAAGTGCTGTGATCAGTCCATCCTGATCGATCGCATAGAACACGGCTTTTCTTAAATTCTCATCATGCATCGGTGAATCTTCACTGCAGTTCGGATCCAGATAATAAATATACTTCTGGGAATAGGTCTGTACATTTGCCTTATCTGCATACTGTCCACCGTCAACGAAATCGGTAATGCTCTCAAATGCCATATCCTGAACCATGTCAAGTGCTCCTGTCGCAACACCGTTTACTCGCTGAACATTCTCGGAAACGAACTGGAATGTGAGGTTCTTCACATTTGCCTGCTGTTCCTGATGACGAAGCTCATCTTTCTGCCAGTAATCTTCATTTTTCTGAAGTACCAGGCTGGATCCGGATGTATAGCTCACAAATTTATAAGGTCCGGTTCCGCACATATCGTTTACCAGTTTTGATGCTGATGCATTGTAGGAATCTTCATTGACGATAAAGCATCGGCAGAAGAAGTTATCAAACCAGCCTAAGCTAGACTGTTCCTTGGTAAATTCAAACTGTACCGTATCATCGTCCACTGCAGTTGCTTCTACGAAATCGTCCCAACCGGAGGTTGTTTCATTGTTAAACTGATAATTGTAACTGAATGCGACATCGGATGCAGTGATCGGATTTCCTGCATGGTCTACAATGTAATCATAGATATATACAGTATAGATTCCGGTTCCGTCCTCATGATCACATCCCGGTTGAAAATCACCCTTGCTCTCATCCGCAAGTACTCCATAACGCTCACCGCTTGAAGTACACTCGTAAAGCATCTCATAGACCTCGTAGTTACCAGGCGTATCATTGTTGGTTCCCCATGGGGCAAGTGTTGTTGCGTCCTGCCAGCCAATCGTGATACTGTCTTTCTCCACAGAATTGTCAATGTTTGCTGTGTCTGTCAACGAAGCGGAGTTCTCAACCGTCGCAGCACTCTTGACATCCGCTTTGGATGTGTCGTTCTGTGAAGTTGTGCCCCCTGAGCTGCCACATGCTGCCAAGCTGGTCACCATTGATGCAGCTAAGATAACTGAAATAATTTTTTTCTTCATATATTTCCTCTCCTTTGTTTTTGATGTACTTATCATAGTTTTTTCAAATTGCGTTTTCAAATCAAAAAGAGATGAGATTTATTCATCATCTGAATAAATCTCATCTCTTGGATTCCCGCTTGTTTCTCTTATTCCGCGATTGCATTCTGTATATCCTTATACACAGTCTCGGTCGTTTTTTTATTGTTTGTATTCACAACATATACTTTATCCTCGGTCCGGATTACAATATACTTACTGATCTTCTCATCTGCATAGACTTCACAATCCTTCCCATCGGCCAGGTCGTAATCGTCGGTAAGTTCCACATTTTCAACATCATTAAGATTGATAAACACCGGATTTTCCCCGCTTTCTGCAATTCCGATCTTACTGTCATCCACTCCTACCGATACGGTCACCGCGTCCGTATCATGCATTCGATAAAACGAATAGATCACAATGATCAGTATTAATATTACCGCTCCGGCTATCCTTTGAAATTTTGCATTCTGCATCGGATCACATCCTTTTTTCTTATTTTTTACTACCGTAGCATAAACAAACTGCTTTCTCAACTTATTCTGTTTATTGATTTATTCATTTTCTGAATAAAAGTTTTTTCTTTGTCACTTTTCTTTTCTATATCCTCATGCTAATATTGAAATAACAGAAGGTTTCTTCTATAAAAATTGGAGGATTTGCTATGCTTGATACGATAAGCTACTATGCCGAATTTATAAAACTATGTGAGAGCGGAAATTTGTTTGAAGCTGCGGATGAGCTGTATCTCTCCGAATCCAGTCTCCTCAAGCATATGCATCTTTTGGAGGAGGATATTGGACATAAGCTTTTTTCCAAATGTTCCAAACATGTAGAACTCACGGAGTATGGTGCACTGTATTTATCGTTTTGCTATAATATGAAATCGATCTGTAAGGATTTTACCTCAAAGCTCACAGAGCTGGAGATCAAGAATTCTTCAATTGTAAAGCTTGCAATCGCGCGCTCGATGAACTGTGACCATATTGTCAATATGCTTTCCGACCATTTTCAGGAACGTTATCCGAAATATTCGATCTCTCCGGGCGAATTCAGCCGTACGGTAACGCTGCAACAGACCTTTCAGATGGGATACGAATTGGTTTTTGCAGTAGGTTCTACACAGACCAGTCATGATTACTATATTTTCCCATGGTCATCCGATCGACTGGTTGCCATATTGCCGCTCGATCACCCGTTATCCAAACGCAAGAATGTGAATCTGTCCGAATTATCGAACGACAAATTCATCCTCTTTCCGGAAGGATCGTTTCTTTATCAGTACAGTCTGGAGCTTTGCCGAAATGCCGGCTTTGAACCACAGGTTGATTTCACGATCCATGGTACAAATAATCTGGCAGAGCTTGTCTCTGCCGGTATCGGTGTCTCTTTGACCACAGCAAGTGATATTATGGCGATCAAGCAGCACCCGGTCGCAATGGTAGAGATTACACCGACACCACCGGTTTACCTGAATCTTTACTATCAGAAAGATCCGCCACTGTCGAAACCGGCCGCAACCTTTTTGGATTACGCCATAGAAATACACGATACACACAGCAATGATATCCCTTATCAGGGACCGGAGGGTGAAGTTGGAAACATCTATTTTGAATGAATTTCTTACATTAGAAGAAACAAACAGTTTCTCGAAAGCAGCCAGACAGCTGGAGACCAGTCAGGCTACGCTTTCAAGACATATCAAACAATTGGAAGACAGTTATGGGGTTCCGTTGTTCGAACGAACAACCCAGAAGATGAAGCTCACACCTTACGGTGAGGCTCTGGTCGCCTATGCGAGAGATATCCTTGATGATGAGCGTTCCTTTAAACGCGATATTGAGCGGATTCATTTTAAGAAGGCAAATCATCTCGTAATCGGGACAGTGGATTTTCCTTTCTACTATGGAATCACGACGCATCTCGCTGAGTTTAAAAAGAGACATCCGAACGCAACGCTGGAGGTACATATTGCCTCGATGGACGAACTAATCCAGATGCTGTCCACCGGCCAAGTGGATGTTGCATTCATGCGTAATATCATGGGAACCGCCGAAGCATTCGATTCCTTTTTCTTTGAGAGCGATTATCTGCGGATCGTTGTTCCCGTTGATCATCCTCTGTCCTCTTTGAAGTCCGCGACGTTACAGCAGTTTTCCGACGATGTGTTTTATCATCGCTACCGCAAGAACTCGCTCATGCACAAATTTACATCCGCCCTTTTCGCAGACGCACATATTACGCCCAAACTCTCCATCAGCGAGGGCAGCTGGGAAGATTCCGTCATAAACGATCTGAACACGGTGACAACCTGTTTTGGCGGATTAGCTCAGACCTTTGAGGGAAATGTACACGTAAAAGTATTAAAACTTGAACCGGAAACGCATGCGGATATCTGGCTTGCGGCATCCAAAGAGAACTCGCACACCGATATTGCCATGGAGTTCATGGAATTTGTGCGCACTTCTCATCCGTCTGCTTCCTGTTAATGCATCCATGCAGAATTTCGTTTAACATCTTTTGCATTTCTGACATGATCTGTTTGATCCCAGTGGCGTCAAGGTTGTCATAATGAATGCCAACCGACACGACCACCGGGATCCGATACGCTTCATACAACGTTTTCGCCCACACCTCACTTATGAACTGATCCTTGTGTCCCTCAAAGCTTTTGGTATCGATCTGTCCATCAGGATCTACGATACTGATCGCGCCGATGTGCGGCAGATCTCCGCCTGCTATCAGAACATCAATCCCGCAATCCGTCCGGATCAGTGAAATTAATATCTCTTTTTGAAATAAAATAAGATTCCTTTCAAGCCGTTTTATCATTCTGACATGCCTTCCCAACTCTGCGTATGATTCTGCAATCCCAATGTGCCGAGAAGCCGTTCCACAAAATTGTCCGTCCACTCCTCAATCGTTGTAAATCCCTGATAGAAACTCACCATAGGCGGAATGATGCGCACTCCCATCGCACTCAGTTCCTGGAGATTGCGCAGATGGATTGGACTTAAGGGCGATTCCCGCGCAACAAGCAGCAACGGGCGAGCTTCCTTTAATGTCACATCTGCCGCGCGAAGAAGCAGATTATCGCTATACCCGCCCGCAATCCCTGCCACGGTCTTCATGGAACACGGAACGACGATCATCGCGTCAATCGGAAAACTCCCGGATGCCGGCCGTTCCCCGATCGCACGAATGTCATATACGACATCGGCAAGCGCCTTTACCTGTTCTAACGTATAATCCGTTTCCTGTGCGATCGTAAGCTCGGCGCCCCGCGTCATGACAAGATGCGTTTCCACATCAATTTCTTCCCGCAGGCGTTGCAGAAGACGGATGGTTATGGGTGCCCCCGATGCACCGCTGACTCCGACTAATATCCTTTTCATACCTGCTCTACACGAACTCCTTCCATTTTTCCATGTCAATGTCCATAAATTTTGCCCTCTTAAATTTATCCTTCAACGGAAACGGAACGGTACAGTCAAAAATGGTCTTGCAGCTGATTCCCTTATCCCAGATGTTCGCACTGTACACCGGATCCGAGCTTGGATCAAGCGGATGACACCGGACCCCCGGAATCGTGATGATATCCTTGTCCCCCTGAAATCTCGTATTCATCGCCCACAGTACGTCTCTCGTATCAAAGATATCCACATCTTCATCGACTAAGATCACATGTTTCAACTCCGGAAATGCGCTGAACGCGAGCAGGGCCGCCTGGCGCTGTTTTCCCTCATCCGTATGAACCGTCTTTTTGCATTGCAGGATTGCCATATATTTTCCACCACCGGCCGGGTGCGCATAGACATTGGTCACCTTTCCCGGCAAGGCTTTGTGGATCATATTATAGATACTTGCCTCGGTCGGAATTCCTGCCAGATTCACATGTTCCTCGCTCGGTCCGATTACGGTCTGCATGATTGGATTTCTGCGATGTGTCACTGCTTTCACCTTGATCAGCCAGCATTCGTGACTTGCCGCACCGTTGTATCCCGGAAATTCCGGCATCGCATAGCCGGTATGTGTATTCTGATCCTCGATCACTTTCACGCCGGGCTGGATTTCTCCCTCGATGACATACTCCGCATTGGCGATCGCATTCTCCCTGATCGATACACACGGTGTCAGCTCGACCGGTTTCTTCCGGATCGCACCCGCGATTGCAAGTTCATTGTATCCGAGTGGCGTTGTCGGCGGCTCAAAGCAGGATCCCACCTCAATTGCCGGATCGACACCGATGGATACCGAAATCGGGAGCGGCTGATTCAATTCTGTTGCCAGTTCCGCCATCGCTCCGATATGCCGGCTTCCCGGCTGTAAGAAGATCGATAACTCATCCTTCGACTGAATGCACATTCTGTGTATCGTCACATCCGAGAGTCCCGTATCCGGATGAGTCGCATAACACATGCCCATTGTGATATACGGTCCCGCATCCACCGGTGTATTCGTCGGAGCCGGAACAAGCTTAAACAGATCAAAATCCGGATCCGTCACGCGATGGATCACTTCCTGACACGGCGCTTTCTCCTTCGTTACGATCGGCTGGATCGGATTTAAGGCGGCATCGCACAAAAGCTTTCCAAGCTCCTCCTTTTTGCATCCGAGCAGCGCGGCAACGCGCTCTCTGCTTGCTAATAACCCGATCAGCACACTCGCATCCTCGTGGCCTTTTACCCTGTGAAAAAGCATTGCGGGGCCATCGACTCTGGTCGGGCGCATCACTGTTCCACCCGCTCCCACATGTCGATAGACACCCGCAAGCTCTGCATTCGAATCCACCTCAATGTCCGTTTCGACCAATTGGTGATCCATATTCTTTAACAATTCCAATGAACTTCTTAAATCACTTACTGCCATAATTCGAATTTACTCCTTATCCTCATTTTCAAGTTCATTATAGTAAATGAGGATCAACAAAAAAATTCAAATTAGGGACCGTATTGATTCACAATACGACTTAATCCTATATCTGACGCTCTATGCCAGATACATCCACACTCCAATGATCACCTGCACCGCAAGGATCGCCGGCATGCCGACAACGAAATACCAGTGCTTCGTCTTATGGCAGAACAGATACATGCCCGCCCAGGTGCCGATGCTTCCGCCGAGGATACTCACCAGAAAAAGCGTTTTCTCCGGAATGCGCCACGCGTTGTGTTTCGCTTTCCACTTGTCTGCGCCCATCACGATAAGTCCAAGTACATTCATGACGCCAAAGTAGATCAGCGCCTTTGTCCAACTGACGAAAATCATCTTATTTCACCTTCTCGTTTTCCATGCGCCAGTCGATACATCTCTGCAGATACTCGACATACGCCTCGTTCTTGCACATACCTTTGCCCTTGACATCGGAAATCTTGGCGACGTCCATGCCGTTGCAGAACGTGGTCTTCATAACAATGTTCAGCGGCGGCACATCCGTATCATTCGAAATATAGGTTCCGATACCGAACGCAACTTTGGCCTTTCCCTTGAAATGTTTCTCAATCATAGTCGCACGTTCAAAGTCAAGCGAATCACTGAACAAGAGAGTTTTCGTCATCGGATCGATACCGAACGCCTTATAGTGTGCGATCATCTTCTCGCCCCACTCAATCGGGTCGCCGCTGTCGTGGCGGACACCGCTGAAGAGTGTTGCATAGGTCAGTTTAAAATCTCTTAAGAAACAGTCGGTCGTGATCGCATCGGTCAATGCGATACCGTTTAATACGCCATATTCCTTCACCCACGCATCCAGCGCGTACCAGTTGGAGTATGCCGGATTGTGCTTGTGGTTACCCTGTCCGACACACATGATCCACTCATGTGCCATCGTTCCGACCGGTGCCAGATGCAGTTCCTTGGCAAGCCAGACGTTACTCGTTCCAGCAAACGCGGATTTTCCATTGTAATCTGCACCGGCAAGCGCCTTGACCGCAAGTGTCTGCGCCTCGAGTGACAATCTTCTTCTAAGTCCGAATTCGCTGAATGCGGAAAGTTCAAACTCGTCCGTCTCCAATCGTCTTACTTTCTCCTCCAGCTTCGTCTTAAACGATGCAAAAAGCGTATCGTAGTCATATGCCATACGGAAATACACTTCGTTTACGATCGCAAGTGTCGGAATCTCATACATGGAAGTATTAAGCCATGTGCCGAATGTCTCGATGGAAAGTCCGCACTCCGCATCCTCCGTGATCGAGAAATCCTCGTAACGCGGCTTCCACAAACGCAGGAAATCCACATAGCTTCCCTTCATCCATGTAATATTGTGAAGGTATTCCAGTTCCTCCTCGGTAAACTGAAGCGAGCAGTATGCCCTGATCTGCTCCTTGATTTCTTCAACCATCTCATGGGTAAAATGCACATCCGTGTTTCTGCACTTGAACGTCCATGTTGTCTTGTAATCCGAGAACTGATGATAGATTGCCTGACCCATTGAAAATTTATATGCATCCGTATCCAACAGACTGGTAATGATCTGATGTAATTTCATATCGTTTCCTCACTTTCTCATTTTCCTGAATTAAATGATTTCAACCTGGCAGGTTTTCATCGCTTCAATCGCGGTCTTATGCGACTCCGGTGTCACACAGGCACAAGCGTGTTCGATTACGGAAATCTTTATTTCCGGAACATGGACCTTGTTTCTTCCCATGCACGCGCGCTCCACTTCCGGTGCAAGATTCCAGCCGTCACTTCCTGCGACGCAATGTACCACCGGAAGATATTTTCCCTCCTGCATGTCTACGACAACCAAGATCTTTTTCATGATCTTTGTTCTCCTATTAAAAAATAAGGACTGCGGAAACCCACAGTCCCTATCATAAACTCTGTTATTTCTTCTTGATGAGACGGTTCTTACCAAGATGCAGCTTCATAATATACCACAGTGAAGTAGCGATGAAGATGGATGAGTAAGTACCACTGATCAAACCAACCATAAGAGGTAATGAGAACTCACGGATGGACGATACACCGAAGATAAACAGTAACAGTACCATCACGATGGTTGTAACGGATGTATTGATCGTTCTTGACAGTGTCTGTGTCAGTGAACGGTTTGCAACTTCTGCAAGTGTCTCCAGGTCTGTCTTCTTCATACCATGCATATTCTCACGGATACGGTCGAATACAACGATGGTATCGTTGACAGAGTAACCGACGATCGTAAGTATACATGCGATAAAGGTATTACCGACAGAGATACGGATCAAAGCGTATGCGGTCAGCATAACCAGTACGTCGTGGATCAGGGCGATGATCGCACTGCTTGCGAAACGCAGATCCTTGAAACGGAACCAGATGTACAGAAGCATACAGATACATGCTACAACAACTGCCATAAACGCATTCTTACGCATCTCGCCGCTAACGGTAGCTCCGATACTCTGTGTCTCGATTGTGGAATCATCAACACCGAACTTGTCGACGAGCATATTTCCAACTTCCTCACGCTGATCCTGTGTCAGTGTCTTGGTCTTAATCGTAACAACATTGCTTCCCGTTACAGTACTTGCCTGAATTGCGTTATCATTGATGATGTCTGCAACTTCCGGAACGATGGTCTTCTCAACTTCTTCAACGGTATAATCCTTACCGAAATCAGCAGAGATGGAAGTACCACCCATAAACTCAAGGCTGAAGTTCAATGCATGCTTTCCGGATGCACCGTATCCGATCATGCCAACAAATCCGGCTACAATAACGACAATCGAAATGATGAAGAATACCACACGCTTTTTCATGAAATCAATGGTCTTACGAGCCTTCGCACGACCGTAGAATTTCTCATCGCGGAATCCGATTGCATATAATGAAAGGTTTAATAGTCTTGAAATAACAAGTGCTGTAAACATAGATACGATCAGGGAGATCATCAATGTATAAGAGAATCCCTTAACTGTACCGGAACCGAGCCACATCAATACGAGGGCTGCGATAAAGGTTGTAACGTTACCGTCGATGATAGCGGATAATGCTTTCTTGTAACCTTCCTTGATTGCGGTAAGAACCGACTTACCATTGGCGATCTCCTCGCGGATACGGGAGATGATGATAACGTTCGCATCTACCGCCATACCGATACCGAGGATAACACCGGCGATACCAGGAAGGGTAAGTGTAATCTCAAACAGATAAATAAATGCAACAACAACGGTTGTGTAGATACCAAGACCGATGGATGCAACCACACCGGATAAACCGTAGCAGAGGATCATGAAGATCATTACGAGGATCAGACCGATGATGGCAGCCTTCACACTGGAAGATAATGCCTGTCCACCGAGCTGTGCTCCGACTACCTGGGACTCTAACTCCTCAAGCTTTAAGTTGATGGCACCGACACGGATGAATGTTGCAAGCTGCTCTGCTTCCTCATAATCCGACATACCGTTGATCACACACTTACCATCAGTGATTGCTGCGGATACCCTCGGCACACTGATAAAGTGGTCATTGTAGTAGATACCGATCGTCTGGCCTGCTGCGTATGCAGCGGTTGTAGCCTCACCGAAGATTTCAGCGGCGTCATCATTAAGTGTCAGTTCAACAACAGGCTCACTTGTATTGAGCTGCGAGCTGTTCTGATATCCTGCAGATGCAGATTTCACACCGTTACCATCAAAGAGAACGGAACCGTCAGCCTGAAGTTCCTCAAGTGTCTTATTTAACTTGTAGCCACCCTCAGAGTCCGCATCATATGTATAGTTTTCATTTCCGTCAGAATCCTTCTGAGAGATAAAGTACAGTGCTCCCGGGCTTCCCAAGTCCTGAAGTACCTTATCTGCATCGTACACACCCGGAATCTCAACGGTGATACGATCGTCGCCAACTGCATATACAGAATACTCTGTACTGTAACTCTCGGCACGTTCCTCGAGTTTGGCGATTGTGTCATTGAGGTCCGTCTTAGACGGATTCTTGTCAACAATCTGGTAGGTGATCGATACACCACCGGATAAGTCAAGACCGAGTTTGATGCCTTCAGACTCTGTCTTGTTGTCAGTCTTTGCCTGACTCTCGCTTGTCATTGACATTATCGTGGTCGTGTAGTATCCAAGTCCGATCAAGCAGGCTAAGATCACCGCGATAATAACGACGCCCTTACTTTTTTTCATCTTAGTTTCCTTCCTATTCTTTAATTTTCCGCTTCCGCAGCTTTTATCATGATTGCACACTCAATACGCTTCTTCTGGAGTTCACAGCCCAGGTCATAAGCATCTGTGATACTTCCATGGAAATTGTATGAGTTTGCGGCACATCCACCACTACAGTAAAACCTTGCGAAACACTTGCTGCACTTCTCCTTGGCGTAGACGTTACAGCATTTGAATTCGTCCCGGATATCGGTGCGCTTGACACCGTCCCAGACATTGCCCATCAGGAAATCCTCATTGCCGACGAACTGATGGCAAGGATATAAGTCTCCCCACGGTGTGACCGCAAGGTACTCGGTTCCCGATCCGCAGCCTGACAGACGCTTGTATACACAAGGTCCGCCTTCCAGATCGATCATGAAATGGAAGAAGTTAAATCCGTTGCCTTCTTTCTTACGGCGTACCATCTCCGCCGCAAGCTTGTCGTATTCCGCAAAAAGCACCGGCAGATCCTCCTCGGTCAACGCGTACTCATCGGTCGGCTGCGCAACAACCGGTTCCACCGAGATCTGCTTAAATCCAAGATCTGCAAGATGCAGTACATCATTGGAAAAATCCGTATTAAAATGCGTGAATGTTCCACGCACATAGTAACGCTCCTGATTACGGCTCTCTGCCAGTTTCTGGAACTTCGGAACGATCAGATCGTAACTTCCCGCACCTTTACGGAACGGTCTCATGCGATCATGCACTTCCTTACGACCGTCAATACTTAAGACGACGTTATCCATCTCCCTGTTGGCAAACTCCATAACCTCATCGTTTAACAGTACACCGTTGGTTGTCAGTGTAAAACGGAAATGCTTATCGTGAATCTTCTCCTGCTCACGTCCGTAAGCGACAAGCTGCTTAACAACATCAAAGTTCATAAGCGGCTCTCCGCCGAAGAAATCAACCTCCAGATTCTTACGGCTTCCCGAGTTTGCGATCAGGAAATCCAAAGCCTGTTTTCCTGTCTCGTAGGACATCAGCGCCCTGCGTCCATGATATTCGCCTTCTTCTGCAAAGCAATACTTACATGCAAGGTTACAATCATGTGCGATGTGCAGACACAGCGCCTTCACGACTGTCGGTCTCTTCTTAAAATCAAGGATATGACTCTTATACACATCCTCCGTGAACAGTTCCTCGTTCTCCTTAAGTTCAAGAACCTCATCGATTGCTTCTTTGATCTCCGTCTCCGGATACTGATCCTTCAGCTTTGAAACGATCTCATCCGGTGTATGTTCCTCAAACATCGCAATGACGTCATAAGTCACATCATCCACTACGTGGATAGCTCCTGAGTTTACATCCAAGACAATATCATAGCCGTTGTTCTTAAATTGATGAACCACTATAATATTTCTCCTCTCTATTTTCTAAATCTGTTACACAAAACAAAGACCGCGCGCAAGGCACGCGGTCAAGCATATCTTAAAAATATTAAGATTACTTATAAGACTCGCAAGTCTGATTTCCTACTGTGCAGGAAGTCTTACATGCAGACTGGCATGATGTCTGGCACTCGCCGCATCCACCCTTCTTAAGTGTGTTCTGTAACTTTCTTGTATTTAATGTCTTTACATGCTTCATTAGAATCTCTCCTTTGTCTCCTATTTTGGGAATGACCCGTCTATCCATGTTATTATAGCACAGCCTATGCAATATGCAAAGCTTTTTTGCGCAAAAAAGCGTGTTTTTCAGTCTTTCTTTACCCTTTTCAGACGCAGCGCACCCGCAACCGCACTTAATACACACAACACGCCATTGATCGCATGTGTCTGCGTCAGGTCGGGTGTCCCGGCTTCCGCCACATGTGCGCCAATCAGCACCGCATACAACAGCAATCCAAGTCCCGCGCCCCATGCGATTCCCCCTGCCGGCATACACCGTCGCAGCACTCTGCCTCCGATCCAGCACGGAAGGATATACAGCAGGATCAGTCC
>CAVHWG010000207.1:16329-24858 GCA_963639645.1 Firmicutes bacterium TM09-10
GATCAGTCCCGCGCGGATGACTTCCACGGACAGCCGAAGTGTGTACGACACATACGCCCAAAGCAGAAAGTAACCTGCCGCAAGCGCGATCGCAAACACGGCCGCCGCGAGAAATCGTCCGGTATAATTTGTTTTTCTTTTTACATTCTGTTCATATTCTGCCGGTTCCATGTTCTATTTATATGAACCCGTGCAGGCATTTATGACAACTTGCTTCTTACAGTTCGCAGTTGTTTACGGTTCTCGGGAACGGGATAACGTCACGGATGTTGCCCATACCGGTCAGATACATTACGCAGCGCTCGAATCCGAGTCCGAATCCCGCATGTCTTGCGGAACCGTACTTACGCAGATCAAGGTAGAACTTGTAATCCTCTTCCCTGAGTCCAAGCTCATTGATTCTCGCAAGGAGCTTATCGTAATCGTCCTCTCTCTGGCTTCCACCGATGATCTCGCCGATGCCCGGAACAAGACAGTCAACCGCGGCAACGGTCTTGCCGTCCTCGTTCAATTTCATGTAGAACGCCTTGATCTCCTTCGGATAATCGGTTACGAATACCGGACGCTTGTAGATCTGCTCGGTCAGGTAACGCTCATGCTCGGTCTGAAGATCACAGCCCCATGAAACCTTGTAATCAAACTTGTCGTTATGCTTGGAAAGGATCTCGATTGCCTCTGTGTAGGTCACGCGTGCGAAATCGTTGCTTACCACGTTCTCCAGACGATCCAGAAGTCCCTTATCTACGAAATTATTGAAAAATGCCATCTCTTCCGGTGCGTTCTCCAGTACATAATTGATCACATACTTGAGCATGCTCTCCGCAAGCATCATGTCATCCTGCAGATCGGCAAACGCGATCTCCGGCTCGATCATCCAGAACTCAGCCGCATGGCGGGTCGTGTTGGAATTCTCGGCTCTGAACGTCGGTCCGAATGTGTAGATGTTCTTGAATGCCATCGCATAAGTCTCACCATTGAGCTGTCCGGATACGGTCAGATTGGTTGGCTTATTGAAGAAATCCTTAGAGTAATCAACACTTCCGTCTTCCTTCTTCGGGATGTTGTTTAAATCCATGGTTGTAACCTGGAACATCTCGCCGGCGCCCTCGCAGTCACTTCCGGTGATCAGAGGGGTGTGTACATAGACAAAGCCTCTCTCCTGGAAGAATTTGTGGATCGCATATGCGCAGAGTGAACGTACACGGAACACAGCCTCGAACGTGTTTGTTCTCGGGCGAAGGTGTGAGATTGTGCGCAGATACTCGAATGTGTGACGCTTTTTCTGGAGAGGATAATCCGGTGTGGATGCACCCTCGATCGTCACTTCCGCTGCCTGGATCTCAAACGGCTGCTTTGCCTGCGGTGTCGGAACGAGCTGTCCCTTCACGATGACGGCTGCACCGACATTGATCTTGCACACTTCATCATAGTTTGCCAGACCGTCTGCGTATACGACTTGGAGCGGCTCAAAGAAAGTGCCGTCATTGACAACGATAAAGCCGAAGTTCTTGGAATTACGGTTGCTTCTGACCCAGCCGCCGATCGTAATCTCCTGATTCTCATATTGCGCCTGATTACGGAATATGTCTCTGATATTTACTAAATCCATTTTGTTGCCTCCATTTCTGTGCCGGCTCCCTACACCGCACACATAAATCTAATCCCTTTATATCTGTATTTCTCTCTAAACACGATTCGCAGACCGCGCATGATTCATTTTAGTTTTCGGTCGAATCCGAAGCCTGAACGGTTACATTCGCATTCGTGATCACAAAGGAAAGTGCATCGTTCGCAAGATACAGCTTCTTTAAGTTCTTCTCGCCGTCTTCCTTGTTTCCGTTTCCGTAATAATCATAGACCTCTTCCTCTGTTGTCATCTGGCTGTTGCCGGAGCTTGTGATATAGCTGATGAACTGATCATACTTATCCTGATCGATCTCAAGGCCTTCGAGCTCTGCGATTCTTCCGAAGATAAACTCGATCTTAATCTGCTTCTCGAGGTTTGTCTTCCAGGTTTCCTGCTGATCTGCAAGTGTGGTATTGTTCGCCTCAAGATACTCTTCCAGTGTCTGTGTATCACCCACATTGTCGCGTGTGTACTGTGCCTGATACTCGGCAAGTCTCGCTTCCATATAATCATCCGGAATCGTCACTTCGCTGTTGTCGAGCATATAGGTCTGTACCTCGCTGATCTCCGCCTGCGACTTGCTTGATGCAGCCTGATTCTCCATCATTGCGCGCACATTCGTAAGGAGATCTTCCTTTGTCTCGATACCCGCATCGGAAAAAGAGTCCTTGACCTGATCATCGGTAAGATCATCGAGGGTCAGTGCCTGATAGATTCCCTTAACATTAAATTTGAAAGTTGTCATCTCGCCCGCAAGATCCGGGTTGCTCGAGTATTCATCCGGGAACTTTACATCGGAGCTTGTCTCCTCACCGACTTTGGCACCAATGAGCCCGTCACTGAATCCATCAATGTAGCCGGTCTGCTGCGTTGCTTCACAGTTGTTGCTGACATCGATCAGCACATCCGTTGCCGATCCGCCATCAAAAGCCTCATCATTATGGTAGCCGGTATAATCGACCAAAACAAGATCACCGTCCTGTACGGTATCGCGGTCTGTGATCTCTTTGCCTTTTACCCCGCGATAATTAAGAAGCGCAAGTGTTCTCTCATTTACCTGTTCGTCGGTTACGTCATAATCCCCCGTGATCGTGATATCAATTCCTTTGTAATCCGCAAGCTTTGTTACCAGCTTCGACAGATCGATATCCATCTGTGCACTGCTGACTCCGTTGTAAGTCTCCTGTACAGTGCTCTGTGTGCTCTCTGTTCCTGTCTGTGTTTCCTTGCCGCATCCGGTCATTCCGGTCATTGCAAATACGGTTGTCATGCACAGTAAGAGTGCAATCATTCTTTTTTTCATACGATCTTCCTTTCTTCGGCTCCTTTTGAAGTCGAACTAACTAATTTAACATACCATAAATTAAGGTAAGTGTCAAAAAGTACATATACTCGTTGCTTTTTGGGACAATGTTTGTTAAAATATATCTCAGTAAAAATAGGAGGAATCCAACGTGAAACCATTAACAATTGCATTATTGGTCATCTTACTGGTACTCATTGCAGCGATGATCATTCTGTATTTTCTTGGTAAGAAAGCACAGAAGAGAAAAGACGAACAGGGCGAACAGATTAAGGCAGCAGCACAGACCGTGTCTATGCTGATCATTGACAAAAAGCGATTGCGGCTCAAAGACGCGGGACTTCCGGCAAACGTTGTTGAGCAGACACCGAAGTACTTACGCCGCTCAAAACTTCCGATCGTTAAGGCGAAGGTCGGACCGAGAGTTATGACATTGATCGCGGACGAGCAGATCTTCGACGAGATCCCGGTCAAGAAGGAGGTTAAAGCAACCGTAAGCGGTCTCTACATTACCGCAGTTCGCGGACTCCGCGGACCTCTCCCGGCACCGGAGAAGAAGAAGAAAGGCTTCCGTGCCAAGCTTCAGGCCAAGTATAACGAAGCAAACGAGCAGCTGAAAGCTGAGAAAGCTGCAGACGCTGAGAAGAAAGCCAATAAAAAGAAGAAATAAGACAGCAAAATGGAGTGTGAATATTCACACTCCATTTTTTATATCTCTTGATGTAATTAACTCACTGCCCGATAGGCTTCGAGCGCTTCCTTTGCCTTCGGCGAGAGCTGGCGCGGAACCTGAATCTCCACAGTCACATACTGGTCACCTTTGACGGACGGATTCTTGACACTCGCGATGCCTTTTCCGCGCAGACGGATCTTGCTGCCGGCCTGTGTTCCCGGTTTGATCGAGCATTCCACATTGCCGTATAAGGTGTGGACTCTTGCTTTGCCGCCCAATGCCGCCGTCGTAAACGGAACGCGCACGGTCGAGTACACATTCTGTCCTTTGCGCTCAAACTCTTTGCTCGGCGCAACCGTAACTTTCAGGAACACATCGCCTGCTGCACCGCCGTTTCTGCCCGGATTGCCCTGGCCCTTGAGGCGGACGGTCTTACCGGATTCGATGCCTGCCGGAATATGGATCGACAGGTTCGAGGTCTTGCCGGTTGCCGGATCACGCAGCATGATCTCCTTCTCACATCCGAATACCGCTTCCTCAAACGATACCGTAAGATCTGCCATCACATCCGAGCCCTTGCGGTTCCTGCCGCTGCCCGCGGAACTCCAGCCTGCCGATGAGCCGCCATGCGAGAACATATCGCCGAACATGCCCGAGAGAATATCGTCCATATCGTCCGATCCGTTCTCAAAATGAAATTCCCTGTGCATGTAGGAACCGTCGCTTGTATACCCGCCGCCACTTCCGAAAGGATTGCCTCCTCCGAAGCCGCCAAATCCGCCGAAACCGGCACTCTTTGCTTCTCTTGCCGCTTCCGCAGAGAAACCTTCCTGCAAACCCGCGAAACCGAACTCATCATAGAGTTTACGCTTTTTCTCATCACTCAATACATTGTAGGCTTCCGTCACATCTTTGAACATTTCCTCCGCGTGCGCATCGCCGGCGTTCGTGTCCGGATGATATTTCTTCGCCAGTTTACGATATGCCTTTTTTATGGTCGACTGATCCGCGCTCTTGTTGACGCCGAGCGTTTCGTAGTAATCACGTTTTGCAGCCATATTATTCACCTGCCTCTCTTTTTCTTTCAGAATTTACAACGCACAAGCGGACTGCATCTGCAGCCCGCTCGCTTATTTTATCCCTCGATGGAAATAAATTTATTCTCTTCAACCTGTGGCTTAGGCTGTTTCTTCGGAATATCCAGACGAAGGATTCCGTGTTTGAAGGATGCTTTGATGTCATCCTGTTCAATTTCATCGCCAACATAGAAAGTTCTCTGGCAGCTTCCGGTGTAACGCTCGCGATGGATGTACTTCTTACCCTCATCGTCCCTGGTATCTTTCTCAAGAGCTTTCTCTGCGCTGATGATCAGGTATCCGTTCTCAATGGAAGCTTTGATCTCTTCCTTCTTGAATCCCGGAAGATCCATCTCCAGCTCGTAGCCCTTATCGCTTTCCTTTATATCGGTGAGCATCAGCTTCTTGTCGTTGTGTCCATATAATTTCTTCTGTGCCTTCTGAATGTCTCTGTCATCAAACCATGGATCATTGAACCAAGGATCACCGAAAAATGTATCAAATACGTTGTTGTTTCTTGCTAATAACATAAGTCATTCCTCCTTGTATACTATACGATTCCGTGTCCGGAATTGATATTCTTTTTGTTTACAAGTATGTTATAGCACCATTATTAGCACTCGTCAAGCGTGAGTGCTAATAATTTATTTTTTCTTTATAATTACTCTTCCACCAACGTAAATGCCGCTCCGCCCTGCGGGTTCGCCTTGATCCCAATGTGACAGTTGGCAAGATGCTCATTATTGACTTCAAGCGCATACTCCACATCGATCTGGATCTCGCCGTCTTTCTCATCCACTTCCACCTTGTACGCATCGATGCCCACAAGCAGGCTTCCGTATGGCGTGTAATAATAAGTGACATTCTTCTTATCGCGCTCAAAAACCATATGTACATTGACAAGGCCTTTTTTCGTGAGCTCCATGTAATCGTCCGTCACCTTGATGACGTTCTTGGTCACCTTCTTTGTACCCTCTTCCACTTCCTCATATAAGAAAAAATGCTTGCCGTTGCGAAAATAATACTGGCCCGGCGTATATACTTCAACTGTGTCTTTTTGATCATCCGGTGCGATCTGCAAGCCCCGGATCGACAATAATACTTCTTTGGTCATAGCTTCTCCTTTGCAATTCAACAGATATCATAACTGTTTTATCGGAAATATTCAAGGAATTTGAACCGGATCTCAAACTTTCCCTGCGTAAATACATCCGCATATTCCTCCGCAGTCAGCACTTCGCGCAAAGCCTCCTTTGCATCATCCTCCACCACCTCATACACACTGCCCTGAAAGCACATGTTCGGGTAGAGCACACACCACCAGTTATGCCCCTGCCCCGCGCCGAGCGTTACCTGCAGCGCCTCATATTTCCCCGCAGGGAATGTATAATCTCCGTAGCTTTTGACCGGGAACTCCACATTGGCAAGGCGTGCGCTCGCGCCGTAATCATATCCGTTTGCCTCGAGCGTCTCCGTTGCTACTTCCACGATCTCATCCATCGACTGCTGCACGATTTCTTCCGTCTCTTTCAAATTCCTGCTGTCCGCAAGCTTCGGTCCCATCAGCTGACCGACCGCGTCTCTGACCTGTTTCTTGACATTTTGGTCTTCCTCGCTGTCACTGTTTGCCAGCACATGAAAACGCAGAATTTTTTCGGCGATCTCCGGCTGGAGCGGATCGGTTGTATTTTGCTTATTCATATGATTAATTTGAATCATGCCCGCTATCATAACAATTGCCAGACCACTCACAAGTATCCATTTTCTGTTTTTTTTATTACACATTACCAGACCTCCAACTATGTACAGGCATTCTGCCCTATATCATAAGGATGTCCCATGGGGCGCAGCTTATTCATTTTCTTTTCCTGCGCCCCGCTTTTCCTCGCTCCGGGGCGGATTTCGTCTTTTCGCGGGGCATACGCCCCGCACATTACTCCGCAAAGGAAATCTTCACGTCCCGCGTCCAAACGATTGCATCATCCTCCGCACTCACACAGGGAAGCTCCAGCGTAAGCCGCCGATTGATCTGCTCATCGAGCAGAGTTCCGAGATTTGTCAATTTGATTTCATGGTCAGATTCATGATGCTGCAGAAATTTTTCAAGATAACTTCCCTCATCCTCCGGCAGCGAATCCGCTTTTTCCAATAAGGTCTCAATGTCTCCGGTCACGCAGACATAGGTGTTGCGCGGAAAAACCTCGCTCTCCCTCAGATAATCGAGTGTCTCATTGAAGCGCTTGGTATCGCGAAGCAGCGACTCGCCGATCACAAACACTTTCATATGATTGCAGTCCGCAAGATTGCTGAGTTCCGCCTCATAGGCCGAAAGCGCCTCCGCCAGATTTCCGCCCTCCGTGGGCGGAACGCCGACATCCGCCTCCTCAATATCCGTGTTGTCCTTCTGGCTGAGTTCCGGAAAACCGTACGCAAAACGCACGCGCTCCTCTTTGACATCCGCGATCGCCATCATCGGAAAACAGCGGTCCTCGAGTTCTGTCGCACTGCATGCCGACAGGTTGCAGACAGCGACCAGAAGCATTACTGCTGCGCCGATTCTCTTAACTATTTTTTGTATCATGCTTTTTCGCCTTTCCCCAGAGAAGTATGATAAGCGGCAACAGGATCAGAAGCGGCACCGCAACATATGCGGTGTAGCTCTCGAACCATTCCGCGAACGAGCCGTAGCAGAAGCATTCCGCCACAACAAATACAAGTACGACCGCAGCCGCGGTTGATCCACGCTTATTGCACCCCCCGCCCACCATCGCCGCGATCAGCTGTTGTGCATAAAACAGGAACACATTAATGAGTGCAAAAAGCGTATAGAACCATATCGCGAGCAGAAACGCATCCAGCCGCTTCAAGAAACTCCCGCGCAGATGGATGTTGCTCATCAGCGTGAGCGCCGGATAGCGCATATTCGCCATCGCCTTGTCGCCGAAGCTGCCGATCAGAATCAGATAGAACACGGCAAAGACAACGACCGCCACCCACAGTGCCGCATACACCGCGCCGATCATTTTCTTGTGCGCATCCTTTCTCACATAGGCCGGAAAAAACAGGATCAGAAACACCGGTGTCAGATAGTGGAAGACGCGCGTGCCGTTCCACACGATATTCGATGCCGATGTCGCGAAAAACGATCCCAGATATTCTACGGTCGTATCGCTCGCCGCGATCCATAACAGGAGAAAAAGCGGCACAAACAACACCCAGAACAGGATTTCATACACGCGCGCCCGGCTCTCGATCCCCGACTGGATTGCATAAGCCGCCACCGCAAGGATCAGGATGAGGAGCAGTGTGCAGGATTCGCCGCCGATCAGGCCGCCTTTCATAACATCCGCAAAAATGTATGCGCCGTACCCCGCTTCAAGAATGCAATAGATAGCGAAGAGAACCATCATCACAAATGCACCCCACCGCGGCAGCGCATTCTTTGTATACTGTATGAGATCACTGTCCATCCCGCGCATGATCCGCGCAAGATACCACAGATACAGGCTCGAAAGCACACCGCCGACCACGATCGAAAAAACGCCGTCGCACTGCACCGCTCCCGCAAATTTTGCCGGAATCACCAGCGTGCTCATCCCGATAAAATCAAACACAAACAGGCGGAACACCTGCCTTGTCGAAATCTTATTATTATTTGAAAACATGGCATTCTACTCCTTCCCTTTTCACAATCTTTTAGGCGTTTGCGAAACTCTTGTGGCGGCTCGACTGGCTCGGCCGGTTCTGCGGCTGGCTTTTTCGTTGAACACGATTTTAGACAAAATCATTGAATTTGCAAAATCTTCATTTGGCTCAAATTTTGTGTCCGAGCAACGCTTCGACCGTGCCC
>CAVHWG010000208.1:0-14792 GCA_963639645.1 Firmicutes bacterium TM09-10
AGATCGATCGTGTATCTGAGACAACCAAGTTCAACGAGACTTACCTGTTAAAAGGCGAGGACGGAACAAAGACTATTAACATGAAGGCTCATGATGCTGGTCTTGCTGGAAAGTTAACCGATAACGGAGACGGAACAGCTACATTCGTAATGGATGATCTTAACGTTGGTGACAAGGTGTCTATCGGTGGAAAGAATTATACTATCGGTGCTGATGATACAGATGTTGATGCTTGGTTTACTGCAAACGATTCTACTGTTAAGGATGTAAAAGGTACAAAGCTTACCATTAATGGAACCGAGTATACTTATTATGAAGTAAAGGATAAATCAACTACTGACCCCAAAACCGATGGTTGGAAAGCTGGATGGTATGCATCTGCACCAACTGATAAGGGTGACGGAAACGGCGATCAGCTTGAAGGCAAATATGAGGATCTCGAGGCGATTAAGACTGCTGTCAAAGGCGGCGCAACAATCCAGTCTGGCACTAAGAGTATAACCGGTATTAACGACAAGAAGAACAATACTACAGATGATGCAGTAGCAGATGGTATTTCGGATACCGATGCAACCGTTATTTCTAAGAAGAAAGCATACGAACTTGCTGCAAAAGAACTTCTTGCAGCTAATCAGATCGGTGATACAGAAGGAACTGCTTCTGTAGGTGTTGGTAACGCAACTACAGATGTTGATCTTACTAACGGAACTGGAACATTCCAGATTCAGACAGGATCCGCTAAGGTTGCTAACGCATTAAGCTTCAGTCTTCACGTAGGTGCTGATGCTGACATGACAAACAAGATTCAGGTCGACATCGAGTCTATGGATTCTGCAAGCCTTGGAATCAAGGGTCTTAACGTTAAGGATTCTTCAGGAATCGCTGCTACATACGCTATCGATGCTATTGCTGATGCAGTATCTAAGGTTTCTTCTCAGAGATCTGCTCTCGGTGCTGTTCAGAACAGACTTGAGCATACCATCTCTAACGTAGACAACGTTGTTGAGAACACCACATCTGCTGAGTCACGTATCCGTGATACAGATATGGCTGAGACAATGGTTGAGTACAGCAAGAACAACATCCTTGCTCAGGCAGGACAGTCTATGCTGGCTCAGGCTAATCAGGCTAACCAGGGTGTACTTTCATTACTTCAGTAATCGAATACATTCCTATTGCTGTAAAACTACTACTAAAACAAGAATCGGCTGCCATGATGGCAGCCGGTTTTCTTTTGCAAATATTCGGTTTCAATTAATTCTTTAATGCGGTAATCGGCACAACATATACCCCATCCGGGCGCTTATATGCAGCATTCGCCAATCCACAGATCACACATAATATCTTTGCCGGTTTGCCCTTCGGATCGTTCATAATCTTATGATTGATATCGAGCAGATTTTGGGCGGCTGCGTCAATCTGGTTCGCTCCCAGTTTGATCTCAAACGCGCACCATTCGCCATCCCCCAATTCAATGACCGCATCGATTTCTTTTCCCTCATAATCCTGATAATGATATAACGATGCCCCGAATGCTTCCGCATAAATTTTCATATCCCGTTCACAGAGAGCTTCAAACAGAAATCCTAATGTCTGCAAATCGTTGAGCAACACCTCCGGTGTCGCGTTCAACAAAGCACAGGCAAGCGAAGGATCACAAAAATGCCGTTTTTCTGCCTGCTTAACCCTTACCGATGATCGAATATTGGTTGAAAACGGTTTCTGATTGTCAATAATAAAAAGCCTTTGAAATATATCCAGATATTCGGCAACCGTGTCCTTATCAAGATCTGTATCATCCTTCTCCCTAATGTCTTTTGCAAGAGAAGTATTGGTAACTGTGGTGGCTTCATTCCTTGCCAGAGAGCGAAGTAACAGCCGCATTTTATCTTTATTTCTCTTTATTCCATCAATTCTGTACACATCATCATCAATGATTGCATCAATATATTGCATCGGTAATAATGCGGCCTGTTCCATCGGAATATCTATATTTCCGGGCCAACCGCCCCGAATAATATATTCTATGAGATCCGTCAATCGGACTTCGCCTGTCATAGCCGGAGAGATGTCATCGTTACATAACGCCTCCAATGAAACCATCCCTGCGGAATCTCCCGACTCGTAAAGTGACATTGGACGCATTCTTATCCTTGCAATTCTTCCTGCCCCGCTATGCATAATTCCTTTATGATTCGGTGTCGCCGATCCTGTCAATATAAATTGTCCCTTCTCACCCGTCTGATCAACCTTATATCTGACCGCATCCCATAAAGGCGGAACCTCCTGCCATTCATCAATCAGTCGTGGTACAGCACCTTCCAGCACCAAATCAGGAGACATTTGCGCAAGCATCCTGTTTTGAAAATTACCGGCCGGATCTCCTATATAAATCTCGCTATTACTGTGATAAGAAGAGGTCCAGGTCTTGCCACACCATTTAGGCCCCTCTACACATACCGCTCCAAAACTTTTCAGATACTGTTCTATTGTTTTATCAATAATTCTTGATTTATAATTATCTTTCTTCATAATTTTATTATCTCCTCTTATTCCGATTATATCCCAATCGGAGAGATTCGGCAAGCGTAATCGGAGAGATTCGTAAAATCCAATCGGAGAGATTCGATGTTTTCAATCGGAGAGATTTTAGAACCTCTCATCATCCCACATACGCAAAATCGCCAACCGCTTTCTCTCTGTGAGATTCTGCGGTTGGCGAATCATAAATTCTTTGTCTATCCGGTTTTAGCGCTTGCCATCCAGAATATGCATATCGTCTGCATATGCGGATTGCTTCATCGTCTTGTAGTAGCCTGTGATGGCACGACTGTTGGCGCGGACATCTTTGGCATGCTGCTTGACGGTTGTAAATTTCTGCATCATCAGATCCTTGTTACGCGCTTCCTGTGCCTGAATCATGATGCTTTTGTCCGTTACGATGCGAATGCAGTTCTGTAATTCGCGGATCGTGTCGGCATACTGCTCCTTATGGGTCTTCAGTTCCTCCTCAACCTGTGCATAAAGCTTCTCGAAGCCACTGTCTAATTGATTGAGTTGCTCAATACAGGCACTCTTGTCCTCCACTGTCTTGTCAAACTCATCGACCGGTGCCGCCTGATCGGTCAGTTCCTTCTTCTGCAGATCATTCAGACGAATGATCTCATCGAGGACTTTCTCCTTCTTCCTGAGGCTTTGGAGCATGATTGCTAAATATGTCTCTGCCATAATGCCTCCTGTTATGATACTGCTACTTTTGTGCCGTTCGCAGTCTTAGCCATAACTTCTTTCCACGTATCACGCATGGTGCGAAGATGCTTCAACACTTCCTCGAGGATTTCTGCATCTTTCTTGACGTTCGCCTCTCTGAGACGTCGGATCAGATATGAGTATACGGCGTCAAAATCCTTGGCCACCGGGTACTTATCATCGAGAGTTGCCTGGAACTCTAAGATGATACGCTCCGTTTTAATAATATTATTGTGTGCCTTCTCGATGTCTTTCTTCTCGATCGCCATAATCGCAATATTGGTGAACTTGATTGCTCCATCGTAAAGCATCAGTGTTAATTCTGCCGGTGAGGCAGTAAGTATTTTGCTATTGTTGTATGCTGCGTAGCCCTGATTCTGAATCATCGCAACTCCTCCCCTATTCGTTTCTGATCATGTCACAAAGCATGATTTTTAGCTGGATCCGAGCATAGAGCTCAGCGAGCTTGTCTGGCTCTGTAACTTCGACAACGCAGTCTCCATGCTTGAGAATTTCTCGTAATAATAATCCTCTTTGTCCGATACCTTATCTTCCCACTCCTTGATGGTCTTGGTCAGATTGGTGTACTCCTTATCCATCTCCTTATCGTTATAGATCTTATAACGGGAGCGCAGACTGTTGGACTGCATCTGATCATCAATCGCCTTGTACAGGTTCGTGCTCAGCTGCTTCATGAACTCAACAACCGTATCCGGATCACTCGTAATCGCAGACATCAGTTTGTCTTTGTTTCCGGATGTATTCTCATCGTCCTCGTCACCGTCGATATGATAAGCGTTCTGCTCATTCTCCGCGGCGTTCAGATAACCAAGTGTCTGAATACCAAAGCTTGATAATGAATAACTCTTGCCATTGATTTCGATTGGGCTGGACATCGCAGTCATCATGGCATTCATGATCGTGCTCAGCGAATTATCACGACGAAGAAGCGAATCCTTAATCTTTGTCTCCCACTTCTCGATCTCCGTATCCGACATCTGATCCTTCTCATCGTCGGTCAGCGGCTCGTAGCTTCCTGCGGAATCTGCATTATAAAGCTTGGTTACTTCATTAATGATATTGTTGTATTCGGTCAGGAAGTCCTTCACCATATCGTAGATTCCCTGACTGTCTGTCGTTGTTGTAATCGAGATTGCGGTACTGCTGCTCAAAGACGATACGTCCACATCTTTCGGATCCACACCTTCCGGAATATCATCGGTCACACCGGTAACCGAAATATTCAGTCCGTTGATTGCGAAATCGTTGGTCGTATTCGTATACATAACGCCATTTAACGAAATAACCGCATCGCTTCCGTCAATCTTCTTTGCCTGATCACTGTACTCGTTACTCTGGGTATCCAGTCCAAGTAATCCAAGCAGCTTCTTTGATGCTGCTTTCTCCTCATCGGACAATGCAACATCTTCCATAACCGGATTACCATTATCATCTTTGATAACGTTGCCATCCTCGTCTTTCTTTTCAACCTGCTTCGTTGTTGCTTCGGTCAAAGTGAAGTCTGCATTCTCGCCGGTCTCCTTGGAGCTGACAAAAAGGCGTCCGTTATTGGAATCAAAACTTGCATTCAATCCGTTGTCACGAAGTGCGTTCACAACATCCTGAATGGTACTCTCCTTGGTCAGGCTGATGTTCTTCACCACATCATTGCCGTCCTCATCCTTTGTCTTAATGCTCAAGGTTGTATCATCGCCGGTATATCCTAACTCGCTTAACTTCGTCTCTGCCTTCACGCTGCCGGAAACTTTCTCAAGCGTTGTATTATCGCCGTCTGTCACTTCCTGACGCAAAGACAGCTTGCCACCGGTCAGATAACCGGACTGTGCGGTTGCCAGAACATGAAGCTTCTGTGTTCCGTTGACGGCATCGCTGCTTGCGGAAACCGTTGCCTTGGTCGTATCGGAAGATACCGTTTTCTTCATGCTGTATGCACTCGAAAAACGAAGCTTGCCGACACTGTTATACAAACTGTAAACCTTGGTGTTCAGATTCTTCCAGATCTCCTGCTTCCAGCCTAATTTGGTCTGTTCTTTCTCGTATTTTTCTGTCTTCGTGCTATATGCGGATACCAGTTCCTGAACAATGGAATCGGTGTCCAGACCGGAATTGATACCGGATACTCTTATTGCCATAGAAGTGTCCTCCTAACTATCTCTTCTCATCTACCATAAGTCCTGCCAGTTCCCATACCTTGGCGATCATATCCAAAGTCTTCTCCGGCGGGAGTTCCTTGATGACTTTCTTGGTGTCTTTATCCACGATCTTGATCATGACGCGGTTCGTTGCCTCATGGATACCGAAGATGGCTTCCGAATTGACTGCCTTCTTGTTGATACTCTCCACGGCTTTCTTAATCTGTGCATTTGTTTTGTCCTGTGCCTGCTGCATATTGCTATCCGCACTGTCTCCGTTTGTCTGCTTTGTGTCCAAAGCAACGGTCGACTTTGCAAGATTATCCGACACATTCATATTCTGCGTCTGCTCGACTCTCGGGCGACTTTCTTCACGAATTTCTGCAGTTGACGAACTTCCCTGATATGTCATGCCTGCACCTTTGATTGCTTCAATTCCCATGATGACTACCTCCTGTTTTCATCCATATATCACATAACCTGCGTTGGGACTTGCCTTTTCCTACAAATACAATATCGGAGGGTATCACTGAAAAGTTAATACCCTCCGATAAATTTAACCCATGATATTTTTCAAAGCGTCAAGGCTGTCCGTACTGAGTGCCGCCTGATTTTCTTTCTGAATCTGCAGATACACTTCCTTGCGGTATACCGGCACATCCTTCGGTGCGGAGATGCCGATCTTGATCTGATCGCCGCGGATCTCAAGCACGGTGATCTCGATATTGTTGTTGATTACAAGGGCTTCGCCTTTCTTTCTCGTCAATGCCAACATATCTATTCACCTGCCTTTTCTTTCTTGTCTTTCAGAATCTGATATACTTTGTATTTTACCGGATAGTCATCCTCAACGATGAGCTGAATTCCCTTGTGGGTATCCATGTTGATGACGATCGGAGCTTTCAGATTCACGGAAAAATCCTCAACTTTCTTCGGAACTGTTACGGTTACAAGAATGTAGGTGTTGTCCAGATTTAATTGTCCCAGCGGTGCGATCATCGCTTCGTTTACGTTTGGTTTATAGTCTTCTTTGACTGCCAGCGGCTCCATGACCGGAAATGCGATATCCGTGTCATCCATCGACTGCAGCCACATGATCGAGCTGTGTTTCTTCTGTTTTTCCTCGTCAAAGATCAATGCGAACCGGTTCAGGTTCGGGAATCCGATCATGCCTTTTTCAAGGGTGATGATCTTGTCATCTGCGATCTCTATCTCGCCGAAAATTCTTGTTTTTGCCTTCATGGTCTCTTCTCCTCTCGCTCCGCGATGAATTTTATAAATAGTCAAGCAGTGTCTGCTTTCCAACCTTGGACGCTGCGGTCAGGCTGGCTGTATAGGCATTATAAGATGCCGTATAATCAATGATGATGTCAGAGATCTCGCGGTCGTCGTTGTTAGACTTTAATTCTTCGACCGTTGTCTTCTGGTTCTCGACACGGGTCTGTGTGAGGTCCAGACGGTTCTGCAGACTACCGATGTTGGTGATCGCATTGTTGACATCTTCAAGGTAATTATCAAAATTCGTAATGTACTGTTTGTATGTCTTCTTCAGATTATCGTTCGCGTAGTCCGCTTCTTTCTGCGCTGCATCGAGGTACGTCTGCAGTACAGCCTGCGAATCCTTGTCTGCGTAGGATTCCCGCTCCATCATCGCCTTGATCTTGTCCACTTTGTCGTTGGCGTCGATCGCACGGTTTACGATATCGATCATCTCGTTCACGTCGCGCCCGATACTGGTATCAAACACTTCGCTCGCCTGTGTATTCGCCGGAAGCGTAATTCCACTCGAAATCTCGAAAAGGATCTGCTGATTCTCCTTCGTATAGACAACTGCCTCGTCCATATCCGGAGTCTTCATTCTACAGTCATAATAGTATTCCGGTCTTGCCTCACCGGCATCAAAGCCTGTCTTGGTATAGGACACGCTGAACTCTGCTTTTTCCTGTGACATGGTATGCGCGATCTCTTTGCCCATAACCAGTTCGCCGGTCTCCTTTAAAAAGATCATGTCATTGTCACCGAGGGTGAGCGCATCGTCTCCGTTGGCGGTCGCCTGACGCCACTGATCCTCGTTGTCATACACAACGATCTTTCCGGTCGGATCTGCGCCGTTTGCCACATCCTCTGCGGAGATCATCTCCATCTCGGTCGTGTTGCCGCCCGAAGTGTAGGAAAATTTATCAACCGAGTCCAACGAATCATACGCAAGGCGGATCCTGTTGTAGGTATGGGTACCGATCTCCGTCGTGCACTCGGTGTCAGCATCTGCCGGAACGTCTGTCTCACCGAAATAGTAGCGGTGCTCCTGCAGATCCTGATAGGTAAATTTCTGATCGATGTTGTACGTCGTGTCCTGTTCGTCCGTCTTGAACGTCAGCTGGGATGAGGTGCGGTATCCGGTAAATACGGTACGGCCTGCGTAGTCCGCATTGCCCTCGCTGTACACCTGATCACTCATCGCCTGCAGCTGCTTTAAGATGGTGCGGCGGTCATCCGCGGTCAGCGTATCGGTCGAACCGTTGACACACTGGGTACGGATATCGGTCAGGATCTTCTTCATATTGGTTAACGCAGTCTCGGTCACGTCCAGCCACGCATTCGCATCGGAAATATTGTTGTCCAGATACTGCGTGATATGGCTCAAGCTTGTCTGCATGCGCAGTGAACGGATCGCAACTACCGGATCCTCGGACGGGCGGTCGATCTTCTTCTGCGTCGTCATCTGTGTATTGTATTTGTTGACCAGCACCTTGTTGCTGTTGATGTTCGACTTGGTGTTGGCAGTAATCATGTTGTTGGTTACACGCATGTGTATTCCCCCTTTGTACAACTTCTAAGGTTTTATACATCCATGTATGCGTTCGCGG
This sequence comes from Firmicutes bacterium TM09-10, assembly GCA_963639645.1. Taxonomy (GTDB): domain Bacteria; phylum Bacillota; class Clostridia; order Lachnospirales; family Lachnospiraceae; genus Roseburia. Next base: position 8,270 of record CAVHWG010000208.1, read on the forward strand.
CGCTTCCCTGTGCCGTCAAACTATGTATCGGATCAAACTCCCGTTTCGTTAATCAGTTTGTCGTACATTTCTGACATAACCGAAATAATTTTGGAAGCAAGGTTGTAAGCGTTCTGGAATTTGATCAGGTTTAACGCTTCCTCATCCTCATCGACTCCGGACACGGAAGTTCTCTGATTTCCGACAGCCGTCTGGAGATTGGAATAGTTATTGTAACTGATATTCGTCTTGTCCACATCCACCGTGATATCGGACAAAAGTGTCTCAAGGAACGACTCCGCATTGTCGCCGCGGAACATCGTGACATCCTTCTGCAGTGTCAGAAGCTTCTCTGTGATATCGTACTTCGCCTCACCATTGTTGATCTCCGTGGAGGTCGAGAAATAGTTCGGGTCCTGGATCGACTTGGCATTGACCGCAACATTGCTTGCAAGAATGCGGCTGTATGTATCATCGGACGAACTTATGGTAAAAGGCGTCCCGTCCGTTGTCGCCTTGGCATCGTAATCGCTCGCGTCATACTCGGCGCCCGCCTTGGTCTGTCCGACAAAAAACGCACCCATCTGGTTTCCGTTTAAGTCCACGCCGCCTTTTTCAATATCATTGAACAGCTTGACGAAGTTGCGGACAAACTCGTTGATCTGTGACTGATAATACGGGATTCCGAGCGCATCCACAGTGTCACCGCAGACAAGCTGCGAGCCTTCCATCTTCGCTGCGCGTTCCGCCGGGACCTCCTCCGTCAGATTGAATTTGATGCTCGTAATGCCGTCCGGGCCGATCGTTGCCTCCCAGCTGTCGTAGTTATAATGACGGCTTTTGACGGTCAGCACACCGTTGTCCGGCAGGTTGAGCGCGTTCATATCGGTGATGCTCGGAAATGTCATCGTAATGCTTGTGCGGGTCACGCCGTCCTCGTCGGTCGTGTTCTCGACGCTGTCCACCGTTCCCTGCATATTCTCCGCATTGTTACCGTCTCTCACGGAAAAAAGCGCCTTAAGGCTTCCTCCCGCCGTACCGGTCGTCGCCGCGAAATCCATTCCGGTATCCGACCAGACGATCGAATACATTCCGTCCGCATCGGTCTGGTTATTTTTATAATCCGAAGTCACACAGTCGAGTGTGCGGTAATCGTTACCGTCTACGAGAACCTGTCCGTTGATGATCACGCGGTAATTGGTACCGCCCAGATTCTGTCCGTAGGTATTGTGCACTTCGTATTCCTGTGTCTCAACATTGACTAGCTCAGAAAGCTGATCGATCAGATTTGCTCTCTGATCGCGCAGCTCGTTCGCATGTCCGCCGCGGACTTCGATCATGTTGATTTCTTTATTTAAGATGGCAACCTTCTGGGAGATCGCATTCACGGTTCCCACACTGCTCTTGATCTCTTCGTTGGCATCTTCCTGCATCTGTGACAGGCTTGTGGATAACTCATTAAAATAAGTACACAGGCTCTGTGCCTGATGGATGAACTGATTGCGGACACTGATCTCCTCGCCCTTGGTCTTCAACGTATCGAGACCGGCAAACATCTTGGAGAAGATGGTTGTAAATCCGTCCTGCGCATCGTCATCCTTCATCGTATCTTCCACCTGATACAGATAGTACAGTTTCTGCTCATAATAGCCCTTGCTGGAGCTGTTCTGCCAATACTTGGTATCGTAATACAGATTGCGCTCCTGCGTGATCTCAGTCGCAGCAACACCGGTTCCGGTGCTTCCGTAACGCGCATTCACACGGATCGGATCCGTCGACTGAAGCGTCGTCGTCTGTCTGGTATATCCCTCGGTCTGCACGTTCGCAATATTGTTTGCCGTCGTATTTACCGACGTCTGAAATGAGGACAGAGCGCTTGCCCCAATATTAAGTCCAAAAAATGTTGATGGCATATCTGACCCTCCTGTTCTTCCTTACAAAATAAACTCGTTCTACTTCAGTCCTGTCACGATCAGTTCCGTCATCTCGCTGATCACATTCATGAATCGGCTCGCCGCATTGTATGCGGACTGGAACTTGATCATGTAGGTCAGTTCCTCATCCGAAGACACGCCCGTAACCTGCTGCCTTTTGTTGTCAACGGAACTTACCGTTCCCTCGAGCGTTTCCGTCGCGGACTGATAGGTGTTGCCGACAAGACCGAGCTGTGAAACGACCTTGTCATAATATTCCTCAAATGTGCACGGCTTCTGATCAGTCGGATTCAGGACCATATCCTTGACATTCCATGCGTCCGCCAGACGATGTCCGAAATCGTAATCAACGGCGCCGTCCGCCTTATAAGCCGGCATCAGTGTAATCTGTTTCTTGAGATCTGAATTGACCGTTACCGAACCGATGCTGTACATCGTGGACGAATTATTCGGATCCTCCTCATTGTATACATAATAGGTCTTTCCGTCTGTACCAGTCACTTTCGTGTAGCGGTCCACACCGACCCTTGTAAAAAGCTCTCTCGGCGGCAGTTCGCCATCCACGCCTCTCGCGCAGTTGTCCACATCGAGGATCTTCGTTCCAGCCGGATAGACCGTGCCGTCCACAGATGTGATCTCCGTGTCCGACTCGATATTCGGGCAGTACACATCATTCATCGCTTTCACGATTCTGGAAAAAAGCGTATCGATCTCTGCCTGCACTTCCATTACCGTGCTGTTCGACACTTTTCCGTAAGCTTCCTCCGTCTCCAGATCTGCCGCAACGCCGTAACGGTCGCCGCGTGCAAGAAGTTTTGACTTGATGCTTCCCACATCGGTATTCATCTCCGCGGAGATTTCATCCTCCAGACGAAATACCGACACATATTTATCATTCGCTGCATCGGACTGCTGCGGCCAGTACGGGGTGTAGAAACCGGTGCCTTTTGCTGCATTCAATCCCATGTTGTAACATTTATGGTCATCAATAAAACGGACACCCTCAAAATCCACGTAGCAGAAACCGGTCGCATCCTCTGTGACTTCGATTCTTCCGTATTGGCCGAGTTCGTCCAGTAAATTGTCTCGTTCGTCGCGAAGTGTCATTGCCGTCTCAACACCGCCGGCCTCGATCTTCTGAATCTTCAGATTCAGCTCATAGACCTTATTACCGATCTCATTGACACGATCAACGTCATCTTTAATTTGTTCGTTAATGTTGGATTGATAACTCTTGAGATCCGAGTAGATCGACTGACTCCGGGTTACCAACAGTTCCGCTTTCTGCAGAACAAGGTTCTGGTTGGTTGAGATCGCAGGTTTCGTGGAAAGTTCCTGAAATGCCTGCCACAGATCGTTCACGCTCTCTTTGAACTGTTCTCCGTTGAGTTCCTGCATCAGGTCTTCTACATAGGTAGCGACCTCATACTGCGTGGAGTAAAATCCCTTTCTTCCAACCTCCTGCCGGTAAGTCTTATCGAGAAAGATATCTCTCGCATGCGCCACATCGCCGATGGATACGCCCAGTCCCGACTGCTGCATATTCACGCGATTGGATGCGTCTTTGAGTTTAATATAATTTTTCTCCGCAAAACGCACCTGTTCACGAACATACCCCTGGGTATCAACGTTCGCGAGGTTATTTGCGGTTGTGTTCAATGCATTCTGTGCATTCTGGAGTCCCGATGCTCCAATATACAGAGATCCGAATCCGTTTGCCATACCTTATGTTCCTCCTACTTGAACGTCAGCCATTCTAGCTCGTAGCATCAAAGCCGCTACCACCCAACAGAGAGCCTGTATTATAGGCGCTCCTGTCGTAGTTGGCAGTCTCAGGGGCCTGACGAAGGCTCTTGAACAAAGTCATGTCGAATTCGTTTAACTCGATTGCCTGGCGGATCAGAACCGCATTCTGATCGCTCAGACGCTTCATCTGATCAGCTGCTTCAAGCAGACTGTCTCTTGCCTCAGCAAGCTGCGCCTGCACCTTCGGCTGCGTATCCAAAAGCGAGATGAGCCGTGTGACGGTCATCTTGCCATCAGTTCTGCCAAGTACAGTCGCAATATCTTTAAGGATCTGAACCTGTTGGTTGCTATATACGATCAGCTCATCCCCTGCCAGCTGTTCCTTCGTTGTAATCACCTCAAGCGTAGCTACATCCGCCGCGATCAGGACATCCTTCTTGCGCTCTTCGTAACCGACAAGCGTTGTATAAATCTGCTCTTCTGCTTTCAGTACGTTTACAAGTTCCTCTACTAAACTGGCCAAATTCAAATCCTCACTTACTACATAATAAGACTGTTATTGTATTTCTCCAGCAGCTTGCTGGCGAAATCTCCCGGCTCTACGGAATAATTTCCGGAGTCAACCATCGACTTAAGCTGTGCAACTTTGTCTTCCCTGATATCCGAAGCTTGTGATACTGCACTCTTTGCAACCTGATAATCACGTCCAGCCTGTGAGATGGATACCTGATCCTTCGGTGCACTGACACTTGATGTCTTCTGCGTCTTAAAATTGCTCTGCACACCATAAAGCTGTGCAACCTGGTTATATGCATCAATACGCATAACAGCATCTCCTTTCTTCCTTGAAGTCTGCGTAACATTTCTGTCCGCAGTAAGCTTTCTACATTATCTATCGGTTGTTTAGTTCGATACTTTAGAGGTGGATTTAAAATTTTTTGAAAACTTGACAATACACCTTTTCATGCCGTATACTTAAATCTCCGAGTAGCCGGGGTGGTAGCGGTACCTTGAACCAACAATCCGCTATAGTTGGGGTGATATCTCGTGGAGGGTCCAAACGGTGGAGCTGCCCTTAGTAAGTGGCGTTGACGTCTGGGTCTTACGCAATGGGAATCTGTGAACCGAGTCAGGGTAGGAATACAGCAGCTCTAAGCAGACGCTCTCATGTGCCGTAAGGCAGCCTGGAGGGAGTTAACTGCTAAGGTAACGTCTGTCGAATGGATTCGAAGCGGGATACTCGGTTTTCCAATGTACGATGATATAAAAATATAGATCCTCACCGGTTTGGTGGGGGTCTATTTTTGTTTTATACCATTAATGCCGCTGCATATATGCATACAGGCGAACGAGCTTGCCTAATAATTTCGGTGAGATTTGAAACAAGCTCACGGACAAACGCACCTTGAGCGATTTCTTCGACTGCTTCGTCAGCGCATCACGAAATTTTCTGCAAAGTGCCACATATTCCTTCCGGCAATTGCGATATCCGACCTCATCCATCTTCCACAATCCGTTACAGTAGGACTCGATCAGCAGATCGTATGCGTATGGTGCATATTGCGGATACTTCTCGCATACAAAGCGCTGTTTTTCTTCCACCGCCTCAATGAGTTCAAGCCTCTTGGCCAGATCCGTCGAAGAACAGATGCTTCCCATTCGCATATAATAATGATAGACCGGTTCACTGATGATTGCGCATTTCTTCGCAAAATGCATATATTTCACCGTTGTTCTCGTATCTTCATACAATTTTCCTACCGGAAAAAGCAGATGTTCAAACAGGCTCTTATGGTACAATCGCAGCCATACATAATCCATATTCTTTCCTGTTGTAAGACCAAAACGGATCAGGCTTTTGCCTTTTAACACTGCTTCGGATGGGATATATGTTTTTACACGCCCCGAGTAGGTATGACAATAATAGCCACCCATACTCATAAGCGTGCAATGATCGATTGCCGCATCCAAAAGCAACCCGATCGCGTTATCCGGCAACGCATCATCACTATCCACAAAGCAATACCAGTCGCCTGCCGCCTGTTTGATTCCATAATTTCTGGCATCCGACAACCCGCCGTTTTCTTTATGAAAAACCTTGATCCTGGTATCGTTCTTCGCAAACGCTTCCGCCATCTCTCCACACCGGTCCGGACTTCCGTCGTCGACCACGATGATTTCCAGATTTTTGTATGTCTGTGCGCATACCGATTGCAGACATCGCTCGAGGTATTCTTCCACTTTATAAACCGGTATGATCACACTGATCAGACAGTTTTCTTCCATTTTCTCACCTGCGTCTTATAATTTCATGAGTTTCTTATATCGTAACAGAGGCGGCTGTCAAATTCAATGCATATTCTTGCACGCTTTTATTTCCGCTTGTCCATATTTACACTTTCCAAATTCCTTGTGGTTTATGGAAATAAACCTTGACATTTGTGCTTGGCACCGCGGAATATGAAATCGATGAAGCTTATGTTTTTTCGGAAGGTAATATTGAGGTGGACGGCAAAAAAGTCTATATGCCGCTCTATATGATCATGTTTCTTGACGATGTCTATATGAAAGATACGATCTATAAACTGGATCTTGGCGGACTGTAAATCAATTGAAAATTCTTAAAACAAGAGGGAGAAGCGGTAATGCTTCTCCCTCACAAATAAACGATCAAATTTATGCAACCGACTCCTCTTTACTTCTTCTGATACAGTATATAGGAATCATTTTTATATGTGCACACCCTTATTTTTCTTAAATCTATTAATTTTACAAGGTTTCCTCTTAACCGAAGTATCTGTCAAGTAATCCTTTGAGAGCCTTGCCGTGTCTTGCCTCGTCACGAGCCATCTCATGAACAGTGT
>CAVHWG010000209.1:0-13217 GCA_963639645.1 Firmicutes bacterium TM09-10
TTTCTCTTCTTGATGACGCTATTAACCTTGATGAAATTGTTCCTGTTTCTTTTGTTACTCATTTTCACGCTTCAACCGGAAGACCTCGAAAGCACCAGCTTTATCCAATGCTTAAGGCTTTTCTGATTCAGCGTATATTCTCAATCCCGACTGATATGCTCCTGATCGTTTTCTTAAAATACTCTCAGGAACTGCGTGACTTCTGTGGCTTTGATGTTGTACCGGATGGTTCAAAATTCACCCGTTTCAAACAAGATTTCCTGATGGACTTACAATCTATGTTCGATCACATGGTTGATATGACCGAACCGATCTGCCAAAAACTTGACCCTCATCTGGCGGCTATGACTATCTTCGATACCTCTGGCATTGAAGCCTGGGTGACTGAAAATAATCCAAAATACGCAAACCGTATTATCAAACAGTTAAAGGCTTTTGCAAAGGCAAACAACCTTGATAAAAGCTATGATCCTTATAAGGCTGCTTATGGCTCCATGCCTACGCATGCTGCTTCGAATCAGGCAATTCAACAGATGTATATCAATGGACATTTCTGCTATGCCTATAAGTTCGGCATTGTAACCAATGGGCTTGGTATTGTCCGTGATATCACTTTCTATAACACAGAGTTCCTAAAGGCTCATCCGGATATCGTTGTGGAAAAGAAATCTGACTCTCCCGATGAGGATAAATCTCTTGCCGATTCAAAAGCCCTGCTTCCTGTTCTGATTGATTTTTTTCAGAAGCATCCGCTTATCGCCCCTAAGACTTTTCTTGGTGATGCTGCTTTTGACACGATTGAAATCTACAAATCCCTTTTCGGTGAAATTGGATTTGAAAAAGCATTTATTCCTCTCCGTGTAAAACTGTCTATGGAAGATAACGGTTATACCATCAACGAAAATGGTGTTCCCTGTTGTCCTCATGATCCTTCACTTCCTATGAAGAGAGAAGGTAGTAAATCACACTTAAAAAGCAAAATTCCCACGATGAAATTTGTCTGCCCGAAAATGAAATGGGAATACAATAAAGCGGATAAAACAAAACGCCGTGTATGCCATTGTGATAATCCCTGCACAACATCTTCCTGTGGAAGAATGATTTACGTTTATCCCGAAAAGAATCTTCGTGCCTATCCCGGAGTGGAGCGAGGTTCAGCAGAATGGGAAGAAACATATAAAATCCGTGTAAACGTTGAAAAATCTATCAACCACTTCAAAGACAGTTTTTGCGTAGCTAACCGCAAAACTCAGAATGAAAAAACGCTTCATGCCGATTTGCTTTTAGCTGGTATTGCTCAGCTTGTTACAGTAATGGTTGCTGATAAAATTCATCAACATCAATACATTCGAAGTCTTAAACCTTTGATTGCCTAAAATTGAGATCCTATAAATTTTCTGCTTCGTACTAACTATGAAGCATTTTTATCATGCCCCAAATTAATGACCGCCACCTTCCATTCCAAGAATCCTGCATTGCAGGATTCTATCCTTGTTTTCAATCAAGATTGTGACCTTGTTTCGCAATTACCTATTTAAATAAAGTGTGCGCTTGTCGCACACTTTCGCGCGTGAGCGGTATGCTCTACAATTTTTCAATTATCTCCGGCAGCTTTGCCATATCATCGCATACCGCCACCGCACCTGCCGCAACCATCGCGTCCACATCGCCGAAACCGAATGTGACCGCAACACTCCGGACGCCGACTTTATTCGCGCCCTCCACATCAAACATCGTGTCGCCGATCAGACACATTTCTTCCTTCGGCACATCGCTCCAACGGCGAAGCACTTCATTTAGCACTTCTTCCTTCGTATCAATACGTCCGTCAAACGTCGCACCGACCACATCATCAAACAATTCCAGAATACCGAAATGATCTAAAATCCTCCGGCACGACTCCTCCGGCTTCGAGGATGCCATCCCGATCAGATAGCCCTTTGCCTTCAGCGCCTCAATGCACTCCCGCACGCCCGGGTACAGGCTGCACTCAAACAGACCAATCCGGTTATACCGCTCACGGTAGACTGCCACTGCTTCATACGCCTTTTCCTCCGAGAAGCCGTAATATTTCTGAAAACTCGCTGACAGCGGTGGACCGATAAATTTATAGAACTTCGACAGATCATTCTCCATAATTCCATAATGCGCGAGCGCATACTGCGTCGACTTGGTAATGCCCTCCGACGAATCGATGAGCGTTCCGTCGAGATCAAATAATATTGCTTTCATCTACTCTTCTTCCTTTTTTAATGCGTCTGCTCCACTGCTGTCACTTCATCAAGCATCTGTGTCACCGTCAGCCCCAGAACCGGATGCCGGTAGCTCGGCGCAAGCTCCGCAAGCGGCGTGAGCACAAACGAGCGGTTGTGCATATCCACATGCGGGATCACCAGATCCTCGCTCTCATACACAAGCCTGTCATAAAAAATAATATCCAGATCCAGCGTGCGCGGTCCCCAGTGAACCTTGCGCTCACGGTTAGCCTCCGCCTCGATCGCATGAAGCAGTGCAAGAAGTTCCTCCGGATCCAGAAGTGTCTCAAAAGCGACACATCCGTTTAAAAAATCATCCTGCTCGACCGGCCCATAAGGCTTTGTCACAAGAAGCGACGATTCCTTAAAGTTCCGCACGGATTCCTGTGCCTTTAACTTTGCGAGTCCGTCCGCGATCAGCTGTCTTGAATCGCCCATGTTCGATCCCACCGCAACATATGCCTTATGCCAGCCTCTTGTCATGTTGACCGATACATCGCCGAATTCCATCGGGATCGGCGCATGTGGCTTGCGCAGCTCAAGCTTGATCTTCTCAAGCACCGGAAACGCGAGCAGAAGGCTTTGGCACAGATGCTCCGCTGCCGCCTCGATCAGATCAAAGCGTTTTTCCGTAAACGTCTTTCCGATAAATTCACACACCTCGGCATAATTGAGCGCATCGTTTAGATCATCGCTTTGCCCCGGCTTTCGCATCGAATAGAAAAGACGGGCATTGATATAGAAATCCTGCCCATTCTTTTGCTCCTCCGGAAGCACTCCGTGATATGCATATAGTTTTAATCCAATAATCTTAATATAATCCATCATTACCCATTCTTCCGGTATCCGCGCATGATTGCCTGCGTCATCCGGATTGCTCTCATATTTTCCTTAATGTCGTGCACGCGCACGAACGCACATCCCTGCTGCACGCCGTACACAGTTGTCACCATCGTTCCTTCCACACGCTCATCCTTTGTGGTATCGAGTGTCAGTCCGACCACCGACTTTCTCGATGTTCCGAGAAGAATCGGATAGCCCAGTTCATGCATCCTGCCAACCTCGCGGATTGCCACAAGATTGTTCTCGTACGACTTTGCAAAGCCGACACCCGGATCCAGCATGATCTTATCATCCGCGATCCCTGCTTTCTTTGCGATTGCAATCGTCTCACGCAGATCATTTAACATATCTTCCATAAAATCGTTATAGTCTGTATTGTCACGGTTATGCATCAGGCAGCACGAGACACCGTGACGAGCGATCACCTCTGCCATCTTCGGATCGTATTTAAGTCCCCAGATGTCGTTGACGAGATCCGCCCCCGCCTCGATTGCTGCTTCCGCTACCGCACTCTTGTAGGTATCGATCGATACCGGAATATCAAACTGTTCTTTGATTGCGCGGATGACCGGGGCAACACGTCCGATCTCCTCCTCATCGGAGATCATCGTATAGCCCGGGCGTGTCGACTCTCCGCCGACATCAATGATCGTCGCACCTTCCTCGATCATCTGCTTCGTGTGCTCGATCGCCGCCTCTATATTATTAAACCTGCCACCGTCCGAGAACGAATCCGGTGTCACATTTAAAATTCCCATGATATAGGTATCGTTTTTGATATCAAATTCCTGATTTCCAATTTTCATAATCGTCATTCCCTTTTCAATCTCCTTGCGCCTGCTGTCACTTCCATCAAAGACTTCCGCAACCACTCTGCACAAACTCATTTTCTCATATCAATCTGCTTACTTAGCCAATTGAAAAAATCGATCACACAACTTACTATTCTCCTCAAATACGCCGCGCGCCGCATACGTTACCGTCTTGGTGCCCGGCTTCTTGATTCCGCGCATCGTCATGCACATGTGCTCCGCCTCGATCAGCACGATCGCGCCTTTCGGATTTAAACACTCCATCAAAGCATCGGCGATTTGTCCCGTCATACGCTCCTGGATCTGCGGACGTCTCGCAAACACTTCCACCGTTCGCGCAAGCTTGCTGATACCGACCACTTTGCCATCCGGCACATAGGCGACATGCGCCTTGCCGTAAAACGGAAGCAGATGATGCTCACACATGGAATAAAATGTGATGTCCTTCTCAATGACCATCTCGTTGTTATCAACCTGAAACGTCTTTGCAAGATGCTCCGATGCATCCGCGGTCAGTCCGGCAAACAATTCCTCATACATGCGTGCGATACGGTCCGGTGTCTCGAGAAGTCCTTCCCTCGTGACATCCTCTCCCACACCTTCGAGTATCAGTTTTACGCCCTCTTTGATCTTCTCTTTATCCATGATTCTTCCTGCTTCCTACTTATTTTTCTGCTGATTGAATATGCTTTTTAATGCGCCCAGATACGATAACGATCCAAATGCAAGTACCGGTTCCTCGTGCGCCAACGCCAACGAGAATGCCTCCCTGATCGAATCGACCGCCTGTACCTGATCACAATATTTGCCAGCTTCTTCTGCCAGAGACTGCGCATCCAGTGCCCGGGCATTGTCCGGCGTCACCGTATAAATTCTCTTTGCAAAAGGCGACATGATCCGAAGCATCTTTTCATGCTCCTTATCCGCCAGCACCCCTATTATATAAGTTAAGTGTGTATTTGTAAAACAATTTTCGACGGTTGCCGCAAGCTGCCTTGCCGCATCCTCATTGTGTGCGCCGTCAATGATCAGAAGCGGATCTTCACTTACCACCTCAAACCGCCCCGGCCAACGCGTGTCTGCAATGCCTCGCTCAATGATTTCGAAAACCTCGGTTTTTGCTCCCATCATCCGTCCGGCAAGAAGCGCTGCCGCAGCCTCCGCTGCAAGTGCCGCATTCTTAACCTGATACGCTCCTGCCATCGCAGTCTCAAGATTTAATGTTTCTCCGGTTGTAAGTGTGTATGTAAACACCATTCTGCCCGGATGTTCTTCAAGAATCCGGGCGTTCTTTCCGTCTGCAAAAACGATCGGTGCATGTTTCTGCTCCGCAACCTGCGTCAGAACACTGTATACCGGGGAAGTCTGCTCCGCCGCATACACCGGACAGCTTTCCTTGATAATGCCCGCCTTGGCGGATGCGATCGATTCGATCGTATCGCCTAAAAACTGCATATGATCCATGCTGATGCTCGTGATCACACTGGCAAGTGGGTGCGTGATCAGATTCGTCGCATCCAGTTCGCCGCCCATTCCGGTCTCAAGCAGCACAACATCCGGCTTTTTGTCATAAAACCACAGAAATGCCGCCGCCGTCTCGATCTCAAAGATCGTCGGACATTCTCTGCCGGCAGATACCATAATGTCACAGGCGTCTTTCACCTGTGACATCACGCTCGCATATTCATTTTCCGTTATATTCTCGCCGTCATATGTGAACACTTCCAGCGGCGTAAAAACCGCCGGGGACGTGTAACGCGCCACATGAAGCCCCGCCGTACGAAAGATGGAAGCAAGATATGCGCCGACCGATCCCTTGCCGTTCGTTCCGGCAATGTGGATAATCGGAAGCTTCTCCTGCACGTCTGACAGCTCCGCCATCAGTGCGCGGATACTGTCAAGACCTAAGATACTGCCGCTTTTCGCTGCCTGACTTGCAAAGGCACATGCCTGTTCATACGTCATCATCGCTACTTTCGTACCCCTTTCGTGTCACGGTTTCCGATATGCAGCCGATTCAGGGCAATCATCTTGCCTTTGACCTCGACTTCCTCATTCTCGCCCTCGCGCAATACGTAAATGTGTTTTAATGTATCGCCTGCCGCAAGCTTCATGCCGCGCACACCGACTGCCGATTTCTTTTTCTGTGGAATCTGTCCGCAGTCAATGCGCAGAAACATATCCTTGTGTGAACACATAACCAGCGTCTCATCGCCCTCAAGCGCACGAACCGTCAACACTTCATCACCATCCGCAAGTTTTGTCGCAGCGGTTGTCTTCTTGGCAACAACAAACTCGGCACCATCCACGACTTTGAGCATGGACTGGCTCGTTCCGAACACAAGCTTATGAGAACTTACCTGCTCAAGGCTTGCGATATATACAAAATTTTCTTCCTTACTGTCATAATTACATACGTTGTCGATCGGTGTTCCCTTGTCACGGAACTTTCCATACGGCAGATCGAGCACTTTCAGAAGATGCATCTGTCCCTTATCCGTAAAAATGCAGATTTTATCGGTATTCTTACAGGTAAAGATGTAGCGGTTCTCCGCATCCGCTGTCTCCTTGTTGCGCTCGTAGACGGATGTGTCCACAGTCTTGGCATAACCGAAACGATCCATTAGGAATACGACATCCTGCTCCTCGATCTTCTTCTCCACAACGACCGCTTCCTTTAAGTTATCGATCACTGTGCAGCGCTCCTTGGCATACTGCTTCTTGAAACTCTGCAGCTCCTTGATGATCACCTTCGCCATGGAAGAACGATGCTCTAAGATATCCTCGTACTTTCCAATGTTCAAAAGCGTCTCATCATGTTCCTTCATGAGTGCTTCGATCTCTAAACCGATCAGCTTGTACAGCCGCATATCAAGGATTGCCTGTGCCTGCCGGTCCGTAAAGTGAAGCTGCTGCGCCATAATCTCGGACGCCGGATTCTTAAACGTAATATTGTCGGTCACTCCGTTGGTCAGACATGCCTTCGCATCCTTGATGTTGCGGCTTCCGCGCAGAATCTCAATGATGAGGTCGATCACGTTGCACGCCTTGATCAAACCTTCCTGAATTTCTTTCTTGTCAAGTTCCTTCGCAAGAAGCGTCTTGTACTTGCGCGTTGCAATCTCATACTGGAACTGCACATGGTGGCGGATGATCGGCACGATTCCCATCGTCTCCGGTCTTCCGTCCGCTACCGCGAGCATGTTGACACCGAATGTGTCCTCAAGCTTTGTTTTCTTATATAACAGATTCTCAAGTGCCTCGATATCTGCGCCTTTTTTCAGATCAAGTACAATGCGGATGCCCTCTTTGGAGGACTGGTTCGTGATATCCACGATATCCGAAGTTGCCTTCGTCTCCACAAGATTGCCCACATCATTTAAGAATTTACCGATATTCGCACCGATCATTGTGTACGGAATCTCGGTGATCACCAGACGCTGCTTGCCGCCTTTCGCCTGTTCGATCTCCACTTTGCCGCGCACTTTGATCTTGCCGACACCGCTCTCATAGATGGCAGGAAGATCATCCTTGTTGGCGATAATACCGCCGGTCGGGAAATCCGGTCCCTTGATATATTCCATCATCTCCGCGGTATTGATATCCGGATTCTTCATGTAGGCGATCACGCCGTCAATAACCTCACCGAAGTTATGCGGTGGAATCGAAGTCGCCATACCGACCGCAATACCTTCTGCACCGTTGATCAGAAGATTCGGAACTTTGACCGGCAGTACCACCGGCTCCTTCTCCGTCTCATCGAAGTTCGGCATAAAATCAACGACATCTTTATCAAGATCCGCCAAATATGCCTCCTGTGTCACCTTCTGCAGACGCGCCTCGGTATAACGCATCGCAGCGGCACCGTCACCCTCGATCGATCCGAAGTTACCGTGTCCGTCGACAAGCGGCAGTCCCTTCTTGAAGTCCTGTGCCATAACGACCAAAGCATCATAGATGGAAGAATCTCCGTGCGGATGGTATTTACCCATCGTATCACCAACGATACGCGCACTCTTACGGAACGGCTTATCGTAGCGGATTCCAAGCTCATACATATCGTAAAGCGTTCTTCTTTGTACCGGCTTTAATCCATCGCGGACATCCGGCAGCGCACGCGCGATAATAACCGACATCGCATAATCTATATAGGATTTTTGCATCAACTCCGAATATTCGGTCTGGATGATACTCTGTTCCATAATCTCTTCCTCTCTTTATCTGCAATTTTATATATCGAGCTGCGCATCATTGGCATGCTCATAGATGAAAGCCTTACGCGGCGGCACATCCGTACCCATCAGCATCGCGGTCACATCAGACGCCATACGGCCGTCCTCGATCTCGATGCGGCGCATCATACGGGTCTCCGGATTTAAAGTCGTTTCCCAAAGCTGGTCGGCATCCATCTCGCCAAGACCTTTGTAGCGCTGCAGTGTAAAGCTTCCGGTATGCGTTCTGCGGTATTTTTCGAGTGCCGCATCGTCATACAGATACTCTTCCTTGCCTTTGGACGGAATGACCTTGTACAGAGGCGGCATTGCCACATAGACATGTCCCTCGAAGATCAGCTCCGGCATAAAGCGGTAAAACAGCGTCAGAAGCAGTGTGGAAATATGCGCTCCGTCGACGTCGGCATCCGCCATAATGATGATCTTGTCATAGCGGAGCTTCGTGATATCAAAATCGTTTCCGTATCCTTCCGAGAATCCGCACCCGAACGCGTTGATCATCGTCTTGATCTCCGCATTGGCAAGCACCTTGTCGATGCTGGCTTTCTCTACGTTTAAGATCTTACCGCGGATCGGCATGATCGCCTGATACATACGGTTACGCGCCATCTTGGCGGAACCGCCGGCGGAATCTCCCTCGACGATGAAGATCTCACACTTGGATGCATCGCGGCTCTCACAGTTGGAAAGCTTTCCGTTGGAATCAAATGAGAACTTCTGCTTTGTGAGAAGGTTCGTTCTCGCCTTCTCCTCCGCTTTACGGATCTTGGCCGCTTTCTCCGCACAGCCGATGACCGTCTTTAACGTCTCTAAGTTTTTATCAAAATACAACGGCACCTCGTCGCTTGTCACCTTGGCGGTCGCACGGTTCGCATCCTGATTATCGAGCTTCGTCTTCGTCTGTCCCTCGAAACGAGGATCCGGATGCTTGATCGAGATGACCGCCGTCATACCGTTACGTACATCCGCACCGTTAAAGTTTGCATCCTTCTCTTTCAAAATGCCGAGTTCACGCGCATACGAATTGATGATCGTCGTGAATGCCGTCTTAAATCCGGTCAGGTGTGCACCACCCTCAGAGTTGTAGATATTGTTACAGAATCCTAAGATATTCTCATGAAATTCGCTTGTATACTGGAATGCAGCCTCAATCTCAATCCCTTCGCTCTCACCTTTGAAGTAAATAACATCGTGAAGCACCTCAAGATTGTTGTTTAAGTCCTTTACAAAACCGATGATTCCGTCCGGCTCATGGAACTCCACATGCTCCACTTCCGGCTTTCTGCGATCCTCATAGATGATCGTGAGTGCAGGATTTAAGTATGCAGTCTCGTGCATACGGCTTTTTACATCGTCCTCCTTAAACCGGGTCTTCTCGAAAATCTCCGGGTCCGGAAGGAAGTTGATCTTCGTTCCCGTCTTCTTCGTTTTGCCGATTTTCGGCAGAAGTCCCTTCTCTAGATCAACGACCGGCACACCACGCTCGTAACGGTCGTGATGAATGTATCCCTCACGGCTGATCTGCACATCCATATATGTGGAGAGTGCATTTACAACCGAAGAACCTACTCCGTGCAGACCTCCGCTCGTCTTATATGCATTGTTATCAAATTTACCGCCGGCATGCAGCGTGGAAAAAACGACACGCGCTGCCGATACGCCTTTGGCATGCATTCCAACCGGAATGCCTCGTCCGTTATCTTCCACCGTACAAGAGCCGTCCGCCTCCAAAGTTACCCAGATCGTATCGCACACTCCTGCCAGATGCTCATCCACAGAGTTGTCGACGATCTCGTAGATCAAGTGATTGAGACCCTTGGTGGTCACGCTTCCTATGTACATTCCCGGACGCTTTCTTACCGCTTCAAGTCCCTCTAATACCGCTATACTGCTTGCATCATATCCTGACATGTCTGCACTCCTTACTCCGTTTTACTCTGGTCCTTAATATGCGCGATAACCATGACCGCAATGTGGAATGTCATCGCATCATCAAACGTTCTGATATCCAGCCCGATTGCTTTCTGGATTCTTTCCAGACGATAGACCAATGTGTTTCGATGAACATACAGCTGTCTGGCAGTCTCTGAAATATTCAGATTGTTCTCGAAAAACTTATTGATGGTCGACATCGCCTCTTCATCATCTAAGATATCCGGGATCCGGTCACCGAATACCTCCTTGATGAACATATTACATAAACTCATCGGAAGTTGATAGATCAGTCTTCCGATTCCTAATTTTCCATATGAAATCGTATCGTATTTTGCATAGAATACGCGTCCCACTTCAAGTGCCATCTTCGCTTCCTGATAAGATTCCGCGATCTCCGCAAGCTGCATCACGACATTGCCGTATCCGACGCGCACCTTGATCATCGCCTCCATATGCAGGTTGTCCACAAGGCTGTCCGCGATCGAACGCAGTTCCTCTTCCATATTTGACTCCTCGATATGGGTTACATCTTTGATCAGCACAACGCTATGCTGATCCACGCTGGTCACAAAATCTCCAGTCCGGATATTCGACAGGTTCTTAACCAGTTCCATCGCGACATCATTGTTCTTATTACCGGTATCAATGACAAAAGCGACACGCGGCGCTGCAAGAATATGGTGCTTCTTTGCCTTCCCATAGATGTCAACGATCAGCATATTGCCGAGTAATATATTCTGTATAAAATTATTGCGGTCAAACTGCTCCGCAAAACTCATCACAAGATTACGGATCTGACAGACTGCCATCTGCGCATAGACAGCAAACGTCTCATCCGGCACTTTGCAGACAAGCACATACTCCATCTCACCTTCTACTATGATCTTGTAGAGATGATAATCCTGATAAGTCTGTCGCTCTGCAAGTGATTCCGCAAATTCAGCCACAACGCGCTCCAGAGTTTTGGTCACTTCCAGCTCATCGGTATAAGCCACAAGTTTTTCTTTTGCACCAAAAAGCGCCGTTTCCATCCGGCAGATTTCCTTAATCTCATTTAATGAATTCTGTAATTTCTGATTTGACAGCATGGATTTTCCTCCGATTAGAAAACCGGGTGTAAATCCTCACACCCGGTTTCATCATTTACAACTATATAATTTTAACGAACTAGTTGGTAATTGTCAATTCTGTTTCCTTATCGAATACATGAATCTTATGTGGATCGAAAGCAAGCTTGATGTGATCACCGTAACGAGCAGGTGTATCAGAAGCAACCTTAGCTGTCATGTTTGCACCAGCGATTGTGTAGTACAGTAATACTTCAGCACCAAGTAACTCGTATCCTGTTACGTCAGACTCAACAATGCTTCCTGGGAACTTGGCAAGTGTCTCAGCGTCATCAGCGATATCCTCTGGTCTGATACCGAATACAACTTTCTTTCCGTTGTAGCCGCCATCGATAAGCTTCTTAGACTTGTCAGCCGGAAGATCGATTGCGTAATCAGCAAACTTAAGTGTTGCAACATCACCGTTTACAACAACATCAGCATCTACGAAGTTCATCTGTGGAGATCCGATGAATCCTGCTACGAATAAGTTGTTAGGCTCATTGTATAATTTCTGTGGGCTGTCAACCTGCATGATAACACCGTCTTTTAATACAACGATTCTTGTTCCGAGTGTCATAGCCTCTGTCTGATCGTGTGTTACGTAGATGATAGTAGCACCTAATCTGTTATGTAAAGAAGCGATCTCAGATCTCATCTGTACACGAAGCTTTGCATCCAGGTTTGATAAAGGCTCATCCATAAGGAATACCTTAGGATTACGAACGATTGCACGACCCATGGCAACACGCTGTCTCTGTCCACCGGAAAGAGCCTTTGGCTTACGATCAAGTAACTTCTCAAGGTCAAGGATTCTTGCTGCTTCCTCAACTTTTGCCTTAATCTCATCCTTCGGTACCTTTCTTAACTTAAGACCAAATGCCATATTGTCAAATACTGTCATATGTGGATACAGAGCGTAGTTCTGGAATACCATTGCGATATCTCTGTCCTTAGGCTCAACATCGTTAACTACCTTTCCGTCGATGATCAGCTCACCGGAAGAAATCTCCTCGAGACCTGCGATCATACGAAGTGTTGTAGACTTACCACATCCTGAAGGTCCTACGAAGATGATGAACTCCTTATCTTCTACATCCAGATTAAAATCCTTAACAGCTTCAAATCCGTTAGGATATACTTTACATACATTCTTTAATGATAAACTTGCCATTTTGAAAAACCTCCTAAGTTATTTCCTGCTTTATGTCCCTTAAGGACTTCTTACAATAAGTATAATACCTGAGGTTGCCCCAAAAGACCACCGTCAAACCGCCAAATATTTTTTACCGCTTCTTGTCACTTTGACGAAACACCCTTCTTACGGCCTGCCGCTTCGTCAGATTGACTAAAGTTTCGAGTAACCGAAACCGTTGACCATCGCCTCGATCTTGTGTCCCTGCTTGCAGAATGGGCAGTTCTGTGCATCGTACGCCTCATATCCCGTGATATCATCTTTGTCAAAAAGCGCTTCCACTTCAACACCGTCCACAGACTTGACGGTACTGAACAGGGATGCCACCATCTCAACATTTCCTCCGTAATAACGGATACACTCTAAGCTTCGGCGGATCGTCTCCCCGGTCGTCGTTGTTGCGAGAAGCAGGATCACATGTTTTCCGGCGATTGCCCCCTTATTGTTGTCGCGGAAAAGCATCTGATTGTTACTGTTGAACTCCGGTGATACCACATAGATCGTCTCGTGACGGTTCGTCGATAACACACCACCGTTCTCAATCTCCTGGCTTAAGAATGCGCCGACCACTTCCGTTCCGTCCATGCAGACGATTGTATCGATATACTCCGCCTTCGGCATTCTTGAATATAACACCTTGGCAGCCTCTTTTGCCTCCCCCGCACGAGTCTTCAAACTGGTTACATCCACATAATAGTTAATATGAGAATGACTTGTTGCAAAATGCCCCGGAATTGCATGCATTGCAAGAAGATTGCTTTCTTTTGAATAAAATTTCACCATACGATTTTCCATAGTATATACCTCCTGTCGTTGTTAAACATCAGCCATATGTACAT
>CAVHWG010000210.1:0-5005 GCA_963639645.1 Firmicutes bacterium TM09-10
GTTCTCGATGCCCTGATTGCAGCGGGCAATCTCCTTCTGCACTTCGGTCAGCTTTGTCTGCGCCTCGTCCTGACGCTTCTGCACTTCTGCCAACTGCTCATCGAGTTTTTCTTTCTCTGCGGCGTAGGTAGCGCTCGATCTGCTGCGCTCCGCCTTCTCCTGATTGATCGCATCGAGCCGGCTCTGCAGATGCTCGTCCGTCATCTCCGCTGTATGGATCTGCTCCGTTAAGATCTGGATCTGACTTTCCAGCTTCTCCTTCATCACAGACGTATTGCTGATATTCTCACGGATGGAGTTGATCTTCTCATCCATCTCGGTCATACTCTGTCCGAGCTTTTCATATTCCTGACGGATCTTCTCGTAATCTGCGTTGCTCTCTTTGAGCTGCGCATCCGCAATCTGAAACTTTTCTTCTACTTCTTTCTGCTGCGCACTGATCTGCTCCGACTCAAGAAGATACATATTGACATCGTACTCTTTGAGTTCGCTTTTCTTTTTCAGATAGGTCTTCGCTTTTTCCGACTGGCGTTCCAGAGGTCCAACCTGCCGCTCCAGCTCAGCAAGAATGTCGTTGACACGGACAAGATTGTCGCGCTCGTTTTCCAGCTTTTTCTGTGCGGTCGCTTTGCGCTTCTTGAATTTCACGATTCCCGCAGCCTCGTCAAAAAGTTCTCGTCTCTCCTCCGGCTTACCGCTAAGAATACGGTCGATCTGTCCCTGTCCGATGATCGAGTAACCTTCCTTACCGATACCGGTATCGTAGAAAAGCTCCGACACCTGTTTCAGACGGCACGGATTGCCGTTGATCAGATACTCGCTCTCTCCCGAGCGGTACAGACGTCTTGCAACGGTCACTTCCTCAAAATCGATCGCAAGCTGATGGTCCGAATTGTCCAACGTGATCGCAACATAGGCGTAACTGAGCGGCTTACGGTTCTCGGTTCCCGCAAAGATGACATCCTGCATGGAAGAACCACGAAGCTGCTTGACCGACTGCTCACCGAGCACCCAACGCACTGCATCCGCAACGTTACTCTTACCACTGCCGTTCGGTCCTACGATTCCCGTGATTCCCTTATGAAAATCAAATACGATCTTGTTGGCAAACGATTTAAACCCGTGTACCTCAATACTTTTTAAATACATGTTTCACTCCCTTTTTCGGCACGGATGGAAAGCAAAGCGCGATACGCCGCTTCCTGCTCTGCTGCCTTCTTCGTATGTCCGGATCCGGATCCGATCACGCGCTCACCGATGCGTGCCTCGACCGTAAAACTCTTGTTATGATCCGGTCCCTCCTCATGGATCAGTACATACGTAAGCTGTTCATGCTCTCCCTGCACAACTTCCTGCAGGATAGTCTTGCTATCATAAAAGAGCTGCTTATGTTCAATATCCGTTAATATGTATTTTAACACAAACTCTTTTGCATTAGCAAAACCACCATCCAAATAAATTGCTCCGATCACCGCCTCCAGTGCATCGGAAAGAATGGACTTGCGGCCTCTTCCTCCGGTCTGGTCCTCTCCCTTGCCAAGGCGCAGGTAATCGCCGAGATTGATCTCTCCTGCACAGATTGCGAGTGTCGGCTCACACACAATGCTTGCACGAAGCTTTGTCAGTTCGCCCTCCGGCTTGTCCTGATAATTCTTATACAGAAAATCGCTGGAGATGATTTCCAGGACCGCATCGCCTAAAAACTCCAGACGCTCGTTGTCGGAAAGCTTTTTGAGATGCTTCTCATTGGCAAACGAGCTGTGTGTCAAAGCCTGTGCGAGCAGCTTCTCGTCCGTAAAGTGATATCCGATCTTCTGCTGAAATTCTTTGATATCTTTCATAATTATGTATCCTTTCCAAGTGCTCCTAATATAGCGAGAAAAGGAGTCCTCCATCGGACTCCTTACACCAGCTAGATATTAGTTATTATTCAGTGCACCTTTGATTGCTTCAACCGCATCCGCTACCGTAACAATTTTCTCAGCCTGCTCATTCGGAATCTCGATATCGAATTCTTCCTCAAGGCCCATAATAATCTGAAATACATCAAGCGAATCCGCTCCAAGGTCATCGATGAATGTTGTATCCATCGTGATCTCGTTCTCATCCACGTTTAATACCTCAACAATAATCTTTTTTAATTTTTCAAATTCCATGACTGTTTTTCCTTTCTATTCTTCTGTTTTTGCTTCTGTTGTAACAATCTTCTCTTTAATAATCTCGTTGATATTCTCCTGACGGAACGTCACACACTGGAAAATGGAGTTGGTGATTTCCTTCGCCTTGGAACTTCCGTGTGTCTTTATGACAAGTCCGTTCAGTCCAAGAAGTGGTGCTCCGCCATACTCGCTCGCGTCGAAAGCCTTCAGGGTCTTCTTTAATGCCGGCAACGCAAGTGCCGCTCCGATCTTACTCTTAAGTGTACTCATCAGTCCCTGCTTGATGACACCGATCAGTGTCGAGCTGAGTCCTTCATACAGTTTCAGAATAACATTACCCACGAAAGCCTCACAGACGATCACGTCCGCTCCACCGCGCGGAATCTCTCTGGCTTCAATGCTTCCCACGAAATTGATGTCCTCACAATCCCGAAGTAACGGGAATGTCTCCTTTACCAAAGCATTTCCCTTCTCTTCTTCTGCTCCAATATTCACGATCGCCACACGCGGATTCTTTACGCCGACAACGTTCTCCATATAAATAGAACCCATCTTGGCAAACTGGAGCAAATGCTCCGGTCTTGCGTCCACGTTCGCGCCGCAATCGATTAAAAGCGACACACCGGCCTCTGTCGGGATCATCGGTGCAAGAGGCGGTCTCTTGATTCCCTTGATACGTCCGACGATTGTCTGTCCACCGACAAGTACAGCACCGGAACTACCTGCCGAAACGAAAGCATCTGCTTCCTTCTGTTTCACCATATTCATTCCGACCACCATCGATGACTGTTTCTTCTTGCGAATTGCCTGTACCGGTGGTTCTGCCATCTCGATGATCTCCGGAGCATCGACGATTTCAATCTGATCCTTCGGAAATTCATATTTATTCAATTCTTCCTGTACGGCATCTTCCTGCCCTACAAGGAATACTTTGATATCCTCTCTTGCCAAGACAGCATCAACAGCCCCCTTAACGATCTCTGCTGGTGCATTGTCCCCACCCATCGCATCGAGAGCTACCTTTGTAATAGTCTGCATGGTTTGTTCCTCCTTATGCATCTATTAGAGAATATACTATAACTTTTTGTATAAATCAACGATAAATTCATGTTACGCTTTCATTTCCGCTCTCTTAATTTTTACTTACGCGCTTTACGTCATAAATATTCCGACTTTCCGAAGAGATCCGGAAACGAAATGGATCAAGCATTTCTGTGCGATCGGATTTGCGATTTTCTTCACGTTCACGCTTTTTACGTCAACGAATCATCAGGTATACTTGTTCGTACTGCCAATGATCCTTATCTTCTCCATCTACGGAGATGTGCGTTATTGCCTTATGATCAATGAGTAATCCGGGCCGATGAGCCACCCTTCCGTTTTTCCCTGAGCCACCATTCCAGTCGTAATGAGCTATTTGCCTTATAATAGAATCATACACCACAGATGCCGGAACGACAACCTCTCCGGTTTCCTCATCCTTGACTTCATCCACCTTGACCGTCTCATTCTGTCTTTCAACAGTGACCATCTTGGTTTCCATACAGTTTTCAACTGCATTATCGACTGCGTTGGCAAGTGATTCTCTCAGCTCATTTTCTCTCATTAATCGGCTTGAGGTTGTCGTAATAATCAAAAGAAGTAAAAAGACGATCACGCTCATTCCAACGCCATATACGACATTCTTCATTTATTTTTTCTCCTCTCTTCCCGGGGCATAACCCCGGGACTTGGAAATTAACGGGTTACAAGGTTACTGATTATTTCGCCGTCAATACAAACGTCTTATTCATCAGCTGCTTTCCGGAAGCACGCACCTGAATGCTGTAAATGCCTCTTCTGTTGGCAGTTAATGTATGTGTCTTGCGGTTGTAGGTAAGTTCTCCATTTCCGATCGCATCATCATCGTTATTATCCTTTGCCCATGCCACGGAAAACACTGCGGTAGAATCCGTAGATGTAACAAATGAGGATACCGGTGTCGCTGCACCGACCGTAAGGCAGTTCGTGGTCTGATCCAAGGTATAAGACGCCCTGTTATGCTGCTCGACCATATCCGCCTCCGAGAGGTTGGAGCTTACATCTCCGCCAATGGTAAGATTTGCACCGATAGCACCGACGATTCCTCTTCCTCCCGCAATCGGGAATACGAAAAGGAATCCGAGGATCAGAACTGCCACAACGGCAGCGATCACGGTGTTACCGTATTCTTCAACGATCATTTTCATGCCTGTCCCTCCTTGTTAATAAGAAACTCTGCACTGGGTACGGCAGTGTTTGAACTTCTCAAACCACTTGTCAAGGCTTCCGATATGCTCAAAGTCACCGATTCCGTTGTCCTGCATGAACTTCTGACTGTCAAGGATGTCCTGATGTGAGAACTCCCATACTTCTTCCGGTGTATCGTTTTCTTCATTCGAGAAGCCGTCATATACTTCTTTCTTCCATTCCGGATCCTTGTACCACTTGCTGTCCGGATGAAGACCTCCGACATACAGGTAAACCGGAACTAAGGTTCCATCATCCCTTGTCGTTGTACCTGCATAACCCTTGCCGTAATAGTTCGGGCTTGTTGGATCACCGATCTCAAATGACTCACGGCGGATTCCTCGTGAATATCCGGTCTCATAGTAGAGCTTTCCGACCAGATCTCCCGGCTCAAGCGGATCCGCATCATTTACCCAGAGGTTTACCGTGTATCGTGTGACATTTCCCGCAGAATCGGTAGCGCGGAACGTAACCGATACGGAACCGGTATGCTGCAGCTTCTTAAGCTCTGACTTGTCAAAGTTCTCTACAACAACATCCGTACCATTCGTAAGGCGTCCGTCCTCGCGATCCATAAC
>CAVHWG010000211.1:0-2161 GCA_963639645.1 Firmicutes bacterium TM09-10
GTTCACATTATGCCGATCCGCGCCGCTATTCAAAAGGACATTTGTCCCTATCCTTTCAAATGAACAAAAAAATAAATGTTTGCGAAACTCTTAGAATGAAAAAAAGGCTTTGGGACACTCTCTCCAATGCCCAAAGCCTTTTTTCATTCTTTATGTCTTCTATTTGTTCCGGCTCACATCCGTCGCGATCGACAAATCCGCTGCCCCATACGGAATCCACGTTGACTGGAACGCATGGTACAGATCGGACTTGCCCGGCCACACCGTTGCTATCACATGATTGTGCTCATCGAGCTGATGGAACCACGATCCGTTCTCGTGATCCAATACGCACTCGTCAAGATACTGCATGAACGCCGCATAATCGTTGGCATAGCGCTCGTTGCCTGTCACATGCCAGAGTGCACCGGAGGTATTGATTGCCTCGGCAAGCGTCCAGTGCATACGGTCATGCACGACCGGCTTTCCGTTCCAGTCCGTCGTATACACGATTCCCGGCGCCCCGTCCGCATCCCACGCATCCGCAATGGCACGCGCATACAGACTCTCTGCCGCCTGCAGATAAGGCGTGCGCTTTTCCTTGTCCTCCTTGTAAGTCGAGAGCGCCCACTGTGTGATCAGCCGCGACCACTCGATTCCGTGTCCCGGCGTTGCCCCGTACGGCTTGAACTGGTCTGCCGGATGATCCCTGTTGCAGTCAAGATCCGCTTTCCATTCTTTTGTAAAATGTTCCGGAATCCGCCACTCGTTTTCCGATGCCCAACCGATCACATGATCAATGATACGTCCCGCACGCACACGGTACTTCTCATCGCTGAGTGCATCCGCTGCCGCAAGAAACGCCTCGACCGTGTGCATATTTGCATTCAGTCCACGGTAATCATCCAACGCCGTAAACTCCGTGTTCCATGTATCGCAGGTCAGTCCCTCTTCCTCATTCCAGAAACGTCTGTCAAAAAGCGCCAGAGCATCGTCAAGAAGTTCCTTTGCGCCGTCTCTTCCCGCAAGCATTCCCGAAGATGCCGCAAGGATCACGAATGCATGCGCATAGCACTGCTTACTTGGAACAATTGCGCCGTCCGCCGTCAGACCAGCATACCAGCCACCATGTGCCTTGTCATGAAGTTCTCCCATCAATCCTTTCAGAGCCGCATCCGCCAGTTCGCCACAACCATCGTATCCGAGCATCGCACCGATACTGTACACATGCGCCATACGGCTTGTGATCCACGTCTCCCGGTTGCGGTCCGTCCAAGGCGTTCCATCATCGCCTAGATAATAGGAACCGCCCCCCGGTGATGGGAACTTTTTTCCAAACTCTAACAAATTCTCGCGGATTCCTTTGACAAATGCTTTGTTTTCCGCGGTGTCGATCCTATACTTTCTATCGCTCATTGCTTTCCCCCTAAATATCATACACACTTCTTGCTTTAAGCCCGACCGGATTTCCGCTTATGATACGAATGCGCTTCTCGCCTGCATTCATATCAAAATAGTTATCCTCAAGAACCATATCCTCATTTTCATTTAAGATTTCCACACTCTTCGCGTATGTCTCTGCCGATACGACGATCTCATCGCCCTCCACGCGCACGCGAAGCCTCGGGTCCTGATAATGGAAATACTTGTGGTACGAGAAGATCACACTTGACGCACCGATGCATCTGCCGTCTTCCCATGCCTCGTAGCTGACATATTCCTCGAAGCAGTCAATATCCGGCAGTTCTACCTTATCCAGCCATACGGCGGAAAGTGCCGGAACTTCCACCATCTGCTCCGCCTCGCGCAGAATCTCTGCCTTTGCATTGCGAATAGCATATTTCACAAGGATCTTGCGATCCGTCAATGTCTCATTCGTCACATTCAGACGGATCGATTTCTCAAATGCAAAATGCTGACGGTTCATGTTTGCCGCGGATGTCATCCAGCTTTCTTCCTCGCAGGAGATCATCACCGGCGCAAAAAATCGCTTTGCATAATAATGAAGCGCTTTCCATCGTCCGTAGTAATCGATGGATGACCACGAGATTACCGGCCAGCAGTCATTCATCTGCCAGTAGATAGCGCCCATACAGCGCCCGCGATACCTTCTGAAATGCTCCACCCCGTAGCGGATCGCATCCGCCTGCAGAAGCTGCGAAGCGTAGACAAAGTTGCTGAA
>CAVHWG010000211.1:2171-4069 GCA_963639645.1 Firmicutes bacterium TM09-10
GTTGCTGAAATTCTCCGAATAGCGATACGTTGCCTGCATGTAATGCGCGATCTTGCCGTTGG
The DNA here is from genome assembly GCA_963639645.1 of Firmicutes bacterium TM09-10. GTDB lineage: Bacteria > Bacillota > Clostridia > Lachnospirales > Lachnospiraceae > Roseburia. Next base: position 2,234 of record CAVHWG010000211.1, read on the forward strand.
CACCATAATTTCTCTGATGCTTTTCCATCTGATACGAGAACGGATTCATCTCATGTTCATCTCCGATGACTGTCTCCAGTGTCTTAACCGACGGAAATGCCTGGAATCCGAACTCCGACGCATAGCGGAAGAAATGATTGCGATATTCGGAAAAAGGCTTGTCTCCGTGCCATACCTCCCAGTAATGCACATCGCCCCGGTTGTCATCATTCGGTGCATCAAACGAGCCGCCTGATGACGGGCTTGCCGGCCAGTAGAACGTAACCGGATCGTATTTTTCCAGAATCTCCGGAATGATCCGCTCATACATAAACAGATAATCGCGCACTTCGGTCTTCTTCGTTACCCATGTACCCGATGCGACAAACATCTCCATCTCATTGTTTCCGCACCACAATGCAAGACTCGCATGATGGCGGATTCTCTTGACATTCTCGATCATCTCCTGACGGATGTTGGCCTCAAACTCCGGTGTCAGCTCATATACCGAGCAGGCAAACATAAAGTCCTGCCATACCATCAGTCCCAGCTCGTCACACAGATCAAAGAACCAATCCTCCGGGTAATATCCACCTCCCCAGACACGCACGCAGTTAAAATTCGCCAACTTGCACTGCGTCAGAAGCTTCCTCGTCTTCTCCGGCGAAGTTCTCTGCAACAGGTTATCCTCAGGGATATAATCTGCTCCCATCGCAAAAACCGTATGTCCATTGACTTCATGCGCAAAGCTTTCGCCCCACTCATCCTTTTCTCTTCGAACGGTCAGTGTGCGAAGTCCGATGCGGCGCTGCCATATATCAAGAATCTCATCCTCATCCTTTAAGATTACTTTTACCGTATACAGCGGCTGCTCTCCGAGCCCGTTCGGCCACCAGAGCTTCGGCTTCTCAATTTCAATCTCATCCTGCGGGCCGGCATACATCATCTGACTTCCGTCAGGCGCGGTAACGACAACCTCATAGACAAGATCCTTGTCTGCCGCATCATCCGTGAATAACTCCATATCCACTTCCGGCTCCAGCCACACCTTGCCATCCTCATGGTGCTGGCGGATATACACACCATCAATGCGCGCCTCCTTCACTCCAAGAAGCGTTACCGGGCGGAAGATTCCGCCGTCCGGCAGACATGCGCCCCAGTCCCATCCGGACATATAGTGTGCCTTGCGCAGATGCATGAATCCCTCGATCGTATCCTCGTTACCGATATTCTTATACTTATGAAATGCCTCTTCCATAAACTTAAGCGGCGATCCGATCACAACGCGAAGCACATTCTCCGCCTCGATCATATCCCCGACCGCATATTCCCACACGCGGTGCATATTATCTGCCTTACCGAGATAGCAGTCATTCAGATAAATGTCCGCCACCGTGTCGATTCCATCGAATCGAAGCAGCACCTCATCGCAATCTCCAAACCGATCCTGGTCTATCGAAAAATGCGTCCGGTACTCATAATCCTCTTCCATCAAAGCTTTCGCTTTATTCTCATTGTCCCCAAAGAACGGATCTTCCATCTTTCCGGCAGCAAGCAATGCCGAATAGATATCGCCCGGCACCTGCGCGTCGATCCACTCCTGTTCCTTCGTATTCCGCAGTTCCCACCCTGCGTGAATTTGCATTTTCTCCATCTTTATCATTTAAAAACACTCCACTTAATTCAAATTATACCGCCTGAGTGTATTCTCTTCAACGAAAGTTTTCCAGAAATACTTAAATACTTCCCCTATAATCTATCTGAACCGCTATCGTTTGGAGAAATCTGTTTTTCTTCTTCGAAATACCACAATGTCTGTTACTGAGATAGCATATGCCTGTGGTTTTTCAAATAGCA
>CAVHWG010000212.1:0-12411 GCA_963639645.1 Firmicutes bacterium TM09-10
GATGATACACTCCGGCTCATATCCGGCTTCTTTTAACTTACTGTAGAAAGAGTCCTCCTCGCCTGCCATATCGTTGTTCGCATGATCCCCGGCAACCAACATGAACGGTGTCACAACGACTCGTTTATTCGTTACCTTCCGTTCTTCTTTCATCCGTTCGATCACATCCTCGATCGTGATCCGGCCTTCCACCGTCGCAATATAAATCGAATGATCCACATACGCACGCAATGCATTTTCCATGATCGCGTAACTGCTGTCCGCCACATGCTCGGTTCCATGTCCCATGAAGATCAGCGGCGCATCACCGACCTCATCCTTGACGGACACCCACAGAGCGCGCGCAACATCGACATAGTCCTGTGGCTTACCGAGCAGCGCATCCGCCACTTCGATCTGCACAAAATCCGCTCTGCTTTCCTCGACCGCCTGCTTCAGATTATGATTTTCGATTCCATCGATCACATGCGTCGGAAGCACCGCCACATGTGTATATCCCTGCTCCTTCAGACCCGCAAGCGCTTCCTGTGGACTCAATGCCTCGATTCCCTCATTCTTCTTCATCGCCGCCCGCACGATCTTGCTGGAAAAAGCCTCAGCCACCGCCCAGTCCGGGTACGCAATCTCAACCAGCTGCCGGATTGCGGAAATATTCTTTTCTCTCGTCTTCGGGTAGGTTGTTCCGAAACTTACGATCAAAATCGCTTTTTTCTTATCTGTCATTACATCTTCATCCCGTCGTACGGGTCCCTTTCAAAACACAATTTCTATTATCATATTGATGACTTTTTCATGGAAAGTCAACCCTTTTGTTATGTATAATAAACAGTTCCTATGAATAAAAAACCTGCTCCGGTCAGCGCCACATACGTGACACCTCCGAAGCAGGAAAAGCAGTTACCAAAATTTATTCAATTGTGGTGTTTTCAACCGTACGATATCATACATCGTTTTTTACAATTTGTGACATTTTATGCGCGAATTACAAATATTTCGACATGAACGATGTATTATCTATATATCGAGGGCGGCATGATATCCCATATAGACCGCATTCGTGATGTTACCCGGACGAACACAGTCTCCGATCTCACGAACGATCGGCGCACAATCGCGAAGCGCATTCACGCAATCTCTGTTTGCACGCTGTCCAACCGCACATACCACGGATTTGCCCGGCACGAGCACTTCGTTTCCATCGGCATCCTTACAGATCACGCCATCTGCGGTTACTTCCATTCCCTGATACTGCGTGTGTGCCTCGACATACTTCTCGATCATCTGCATGAGAATCGGACGGTGACGGATGTTTGCATCCGGTGCAAGTTCCGTTCTCATCTCGACAAGGTGTACCTTCTTGCCTTCCTGTGCCAGATGGATCGCTGCCTCACAGCCTGCAAGACCGCCACCGAGTACAACGACGCTGTCTCCGACTTTCTCTTTCTCAAGATAGTAGTTATTGACGATCACAACGTTATCGCCGTCTATTCCCTTGAGTGGAGGAACGATCGGGTTGGAACCAACTGCAAGGATCATAACATCCGCATTCTGTGCCTCGGCATATTCCGGTGTCACTTCCGTATTGCAGCGGATCTCAACGCCTGCCTCGATTGCCTGCGCTTCCAGCGATAATCCGAGCTGATACATCTCGTGCTTGAAGTCGATTGCCTGCTCACACTTTAAGATACCGCCGACCTTGTCGCTCTTCTCGCAGAGCACAACCTTGTGTCCGCGCAGTGCTGCGGTTACGGCTGCCTTAAGTCCTGCAACACCGCCGCCGACAATGAGAACATTCTTCTTGACTGCTGCCGGAACGATGTCCGTTCCCTCGATCTCACGACCGATGAGCGGATTGACCGTACATCTTCTGGTCTGTGTGGTCGGACGCTCCGCCATGCAGGCAAAGCAGCGCAGGCATTTTACGATCTTGTCGTCATTTCCTGTTACGACCTTCTGTGGAAGGTACGGATCTGCAAGCAGTGCACGCCCCATGTAGACCACGTCTGCCTTGCCGGATGCGATGATTTCTTCCATCTGCTCCGGATCATTTAATGCGCCGATCGTTGCAACCGGTTTCTTTACATGCTTCTTGATTTCTGCTGCAAGATATACATTCATGCCGTGCTCGGAGAACATCGACGGATGGGTCTTGAAAAAGCCGAACTGGTACGAACCTGCGGATACATGGATGAGATCCACATATTCCTCGACGGCCTGTGCGATTCTTACGCCTTCGTCCAGATCGTATCCACCCTCAAAAAGCTCCGATCCACTCATACGAAACTCAATTGGGAACATCGGGCCTACCGCTTCTCTCACCGACTTTAATACCTCAATGGTAAAACGTATACGGTTCTCAAAACTTCCGCCATACTCGTCGGTTCTGTGGTTAAAGTATGGGGAGATGAACTGGTTCAGCAGCCATGTATGTCCGCCGTGGATCATGATCATCTCAAATCCCGCGCGCTTTGCAAGCTTTGCCGTCTCTCCGTAACGCGCTACGATGTCCGCGATCTGCTCCTTTGTCAGAGCTGTCACTTTCATTCCATCCGGGCGCACGCCGTCCGACGGACCGTACTGTGTTAAGCCCTGCTTTTTGTTCTTATCTGCCATGTAGGTTCCGGCATACTGTCCGGAGTGTGAGAACTCAACGCTCGGCACTGCACCGTGACGCTTGATCGCATCCGCGGTAAATGTGAACGCTGCAAGCGATCCGACGGTTGCCAGATCCAGATGAAGCATGTGCGATCCGTCTGTCTCCGGATGTACGACAAGCTCACTCATCGTTACGGCTGCCGCACCTCCCTTGGCACGAAGTTCGTAAAAGGCGCGTGTTCTCTCGCCCGGAACACAATCTTTATCAATATCGGTCGCACCGATCGGCGATGCGAACATGCGGTTACGAAATGTTACATTTCCAAGTGTGATTGGCTGACATAAATGTGGATATTTTCTCTCCATTGTGTAAATCCTCTCTTTTCGTTCTAATTACTCTTCTTTGCAAAAATGCGGTAAATAAATGTAAGTACAAATCCGACTGCACCACATGCGGCAGCGATCAGAAATGCGCGTGCATAAGCGCCGTCTGTCATATAGATGCTGCGCATTGCGGACGGTCCGAAGTAACCTGCCGCAGCCAGACCGATAAACATAATTCCGTAGTTCACGCTGTTGTTCTTCGCGCCAAACTGATCCGCGGTAAATCCCGGGTAGACACCCATGAAAGAGCCAAAGCTTAAGCCCACACCGGCGATTCCGATCATGATTCCACCGATCAGAATAACTTTCTTCGGTCCGAATTTGTCATTGAACCAGCCGCCACTGATCATGGTGATCGGTCCTACTGAGTTTGCAACCGTATATACAATTGCAAGGTCCGCGGTGGTAAGTGTGACTCCGCCATGCACGCTTAAAAACTCTGCCAATGTGCAATTATCTTATCATATAATTTCAGACATGTAAACATTTACATATCATTTTCTACATGTCGTAATCTACAAATTTATTTCCGGTTTTTTGTGCAAAAGTAGAAAAAAGCGATAAAATGTCAAAATAGGTTGGAATATTCTTCCGATATGCTATGATATTCCAATAAGAAATGCGCAAAACGCACAAATGATTGCATTACGAAAGAGTGAAGAAAATGAGAACTTTAAAATATGCCATTCTTGGCCTTTTGAATCAAAAAGAAATGACCGGATACGATCTGATGAAGCAGTTTGAATCGACCTTATGTGAATTCTGGTCCGCAAAACACAGCCAGATCTACCCGGAACTCAAGAAGCTGACGGAAGAAGGCAGCGTGGCCTATCAGGTAGAGAAATCCGAGACCAGCTCCGAGAAGAAACTCTACCATATTACAGAAGCGGGACGCGAGGACTTTCTCGACTGGCTTGCCACAGAGACGAAGGCACAGCCGACACCAAAGGATGTCTCGCGCCTGAAGATCTTCTTCTGCAACTGCCTGGATCCTGAGGATCGCAGATTTATGCTCGAGGATCAACTGCACAAACACCGCACCCGCATGAGACATCTGAAAAACAATCAAAAAAAATTCACCAGAGTGCCGGACAACAACTCCGATGAATTCGGTGATTATCTTGTATTGATGGGCGCGATCATGCGCGAGGAAATGATGATCGATTGGCTGGACCGCTGCATCAAACTGTTGTAGCTTTCGGCTCAGACCGCAGCTTTCATCCGTTCCTTCTGCACCACACGCGCCAGCTTCTTCATATCCATCGGCTTGGATATATGTGCATTCATGCCGGCACTGAGCGACTTCTGCACATCCTCGGAGAACGCATTGGCGGTCATCGCAACGATCGGAATCGTAAGCGCAAGCGGATGGCTGCCCCTGCGGATCGCTTTCGTCGCCTCGTAGCCGTTCATGACCGGCATCTGCACATCCATCAGGATCATATCGTACTCACCCGGCGCAGACTGCTCAAACACGTCCACAACCTCCTGTCCATTCGGACAGATCACACAGCTTGCCCCTTCCATATGTAAGAGTTCCGTCAGGATTTCCGCGTTGAGCTCGTTATCCTCCGCACACAGGAAACAAAGTCCTTTCAGACGGCCGGTGTCAACTTCTTCCGCCTGTTCTTCCGGCTTTGCATCCGGCACCTTCTTTTCCGAAATCCGAAAATCGAGGATCAGTTCAAAACAAGTGCCTTTTCCCTGAATACTTTCCACATCAATGCTTCCGCCCATGAGATCCACAAGACTTTTTACGATCGACATACCGAGTCCTGTTCCCTGGATCGTGTTCGTGACCGACCGCTCCTCGCGGGTAAAGGAATCATAGATTTTGGCAAGAAATTCCTGACTCATTCCGATTCCGTTATCGATCACCTTGAAACAGATCTTCGCATAGGCCGAGGAGGACTGTTCCATCTCTAAGACCTCGACACGGATTGCACCTCCCGGCGGTGTGTATTTGTATGCATTCGAAAGCAGATTGTTCAAAATCTGCATCAGACGCATACTGTCACCCAAAAGCCATGCGTGCTCAAGTTCCTGTGTCACGATTTCGAAGGACTGCTGCTTGGCATTCGTCTGCGGACGAAACGCCGTATCCATCTGCTCTAAGAGATCCGGCAGATAAAATTCGCCCACATTCATGGTCGTCTTGCCGCTCTCAATCTTGCTCATATCGAGCACATCATTGATGATACCGAGCAGATGCCGGCTGGAACTTTGAATTTTCTTCGTGTATTCGCAGACTTTCCGCGGCGACTCTGCGTCATGCTCGAGCAACGTGGTCATGCCGATGATTGCATTCATCGGTGTGCGGATATCATGTGACATGTTAGCAAGGAAATCACTCTTGGCATGGTTCGCACTCTCCGCCATCTCAAACGCCGTCTCCGCCACCTGTACCGCCTTGGACAGATCTGCATTCTTCTGGTCGAGCTGTTCGTTGATATGTGCCAGTTTATCGCTGTTTTTGCGCTCGTTCTCCACCGCCTGTTTCTGCAGATGCCGCATCGTCGTAAAGATGGCGGTGGCACTGATCGTCACAAGGATGACCGCGAACGTCAGCACGATCCGCATGGACAGATTGACCAGTCGCACCGTATTCTGCGCAACGTACGAGGACGGCACTAAAAAAAGCAGATTCCACTGCGAATCCTCCATCTGATACAGCGCGTAGTAATACTCCGTTCCCTCCAGGATCGCATTGGAATAAGAGATATCATTTAAACGCAATTTCTCCCTTGCCTGCTCAAAGGAACTTCCGTGCAGATATTCCATATTTTCCAGTACCGTGTAGGTGTTGTAGCCGTGCAGCACCTCGTTGGACTGACTGTTAAAAAGCTTAAGTCCATCCCGGTCGATCACATACACCGTATTGTTTCCTTTGTACACATTGCACTCAAAATGCGGATTGAACACCTGCATATCCTGTGTGATCCCATAATACTCGATCAGCACCGTCCTGCTTCCGTCATCAATGTGAATCGGTTTGTCCACTCTCTCGAGAAGAACGATCTCCGTATGATTGTCCGTAAAACTGTTCGTCACAAAGCTGACCTGCTTCGGCTCATCGAGCAGCACATTCATCTCCTGCAGGCATCCCTGCATGCCCTCTTTCGTATAGTATCTTCCAAGACTGTCAACTGCCATCAGACGCTGGCTTTTCTCCTCCAGCTCATTGATCTTCGACTGTTTCGTCATAAAATCCGTTAATTGAACAACGTTCGTCAATTCCATATCATCCAGTCGGTTTCCCTGTGACACGACCGTCTCCCAACGGTTGTCCATCATCTCCTCCAGCCCCTCGAAAAGCTGAGAGGTAACCGCCTTCATCTGGCTTAAGCGCTCCTCATACAGGATCTGATCGATATAACCGTGATAGATCCTGTAGAACAGCATAACACTGCATACCACGATGATCACAAAGATATGTACGATTTTAAACACCTGTGAATTTTTCACGTAACTATTCCAAAATTTTTTCATCATCCCCCAACTACTCCCAAACAATATCTTTCATTGAAAATGTGTCATACTGACCGAAATACGCTTCCGCTGCCGCAAGCCCCAGAATCCCGGTGTTCTTCAGATTTCCCTCTGCCGCCACTGCAGCCGTCACACCACAGATTGCCACCGTATAGACAGTCTCATCGTCCGGCACAAACCCTTCCGGCATAACCAGTTCATACGGAAACGTCTTTCCGTCACCATTACGGTCATAACCGCTCTCTGCCAGTTCCCGTATCCGCCTGCCGCAGAGCTCTACCGTCATAATATTACCCGTCCATCCGGTCGGCAGGATCGTGGTGATCCCCTGATCCGTGACCGGAAGCGGATAGAGTTCTCCACTGACCCCCTCGAAATTCAGATCCTTTGACTCCGCCAGATTGTACCACTTGTTCTTCGAGATAAGCGCCAGATCCGCGCCGCTCGCCTGCGCGAAACAGATACCGACCGCGCGCGCACAGGCACTCGTGCTTAACGTCTCCGTCACCATCGTGTACGCAGCCGCAGAATTGTCATCAAGCAGATCCTGATGCTCATCAAACGACTCCGCCACCTCCTGCAGCGAAGCCTCGCCTTGTATAAACGAGATCATCCTGCGCCCCGTATCCACAATGATATTCTCCCATCCGTCGTAGAGAAAAGGCGCCATCATTCCGCTGTTGATCTCTTTCTCGATGTCCGCATAGTAGCCCCCGCTCTCCATCGCATAATCTTTCAGCGGTAAAAGCGAGGTATTCGCATACGACATGTTCAGCGCTTTCATGCCTTTTACCGTGGAAAGCACCTCCATCACATGCAATGCATCCTTCAGTTTCTGCTCGCTGCCTTTGTCTTCTAATCTCTTATTCAGGCCGATATAGCGCGAGACATTGAGAATAAAGGCATTCTGCGTTCCATCCTCCGACAAAAAAGGCATCAGACCGAATTCATCCTCCGTCTCATTTTCTGTAAACGGATCGGAACACCCCAGCATAAAAAGCGTATTTCCCTCGGCCATCTTCCGGCGTGTTGCCTCATCACTGAGAGGATCCCCGTTATCACTCAGCATGCCGATATCCCGCCACTTCTGAAGTATCTGCAGGTTCTCCATCAGCTCTGTGTTATCGTTCATCGTCGCTTCCCCGTTCAGAAACTTTTCCTGCCATCTGCGGCCGTCCGGTGTGTTCAGATAGTTCGAGCTCATGATATTACAGAAATACTGAAACCCGTATTCCGGCAGCTGGATCTGGTTGAGTGCAAGCTGACAACCTGCAGCCTCCACCTTCGGTGCCAGCTTCTCCAGTTCCCGAAACGAATGTGGCAGTTCCCAGCCGTGTTCCTCGAGAAGTGTCTTATTATAAGTAATTCCGATACAGTCATAATAAGCCGGCAGCATATAGATCGCGCCATTGTCCGTCACCTCGCGAAGCCGCGCTTCCGCATAATTATCGGTAAACGCACATCCCGACATGTCGATCAGTTTGTCACTGACATCGTCACGCCCGGGTGTATAATAGGTCGCACAGTAGATGTCCGGCATATTTCCGGTCACAAGTTGCGCCTTGACATATGATGTATAATTTTTTCCGTTGTACGGAATCACTTCAATGTTGATCTCCGGGTATTTTTCATGTACCGCATCGATAAACGCGCTCATGTTTCGAAACGGTGACTGCATCGTGATTGCTTCATGAGGCTCATTCTCCTTCGCAGAAGGCATCGAAGGAATGGTCATGCAACATGTAAATAATGAGATAACACTGGCAGCGGCCAACAGCCAGCCATGGAGTATTTTCGCCCTTTTTGTCATAACAGCTCCTTTTTTGTGGTTTTTTGCTATGAAATTTATTATAGCAATTATCCGGTTTATAATCTAGTTCATTAGACGTCACATCCTGTCGGTTATTGTCGAATGATGTCGAAAAGGTCCCGGTTTTTACGGTTTTGTTCATCTATTTATATAAACCATAACTATTTAGCATAGCAAAACGGTTGACATTTTTTATTCATGGTGCTATTTTCATTTGTAAACAAAGAGCAAATGCATAGAACAGAATACAATCTGTCGGATGTCGTACCACAGAGAGCCGCCGGTTGGTGTAAGGCGGTGTATCCCTCCGAGAGACCATCTTCTGCGAGCAGTGCACTGAATTCCAATCGGACATTAGGTGCTACCGGCTTTCCACCGTTATCCGGAAGCTTATTTCATCCGACAGGTTGAGATGAGACAGAGCGGTCGCATCTTGCGGCAAATAAAGTGGTAACGCGGAAGCAAAAGCCTTCGTCTTTATAACAACGGAAACGTTCGTTATAAAAACGAAGGCTTTTGGTTTTTATGCCGCTCTTTGAAATCTTAAGAAGGGAGCCGCCAATTGGCGGAAACTAAAATGAATGGTTTAGTTATTGTATTAATCGGAATCGTTGCACTCGGTGCCGGCTATCTGTTCTACGGAAGATGGCTTGCAAACAAATGGGGAATTGACCCAAATGCTAAGACACCGGCCTACACACATGAGGACGGTCAGGATTATGTCCCATCTTCCAAATTTACTGTATTTTCGCATCAGTTCTCATCCATCGCAGGTGCAGGACCTGTCACCGGTCCAATCCTTGCATCCGTATTCGGATGGGTACCGGTACTGCTCTGGCTGATCATCGGTGGTCTGTTCTTCGGAGCCGTACAGGATTTCGGTGCATTATATGCATCCGTTAAGAACGAAGGAAAATCAATGGGTATGATCATTGAGAAGTACATCGGCAAGACCGGACGTAAATTATTTATGTTATTCTGCTGGTTATTCACACTTCTCGTTATCGCCGCATTTACCGACATGGTTGCAGGAACCTTCGTTGGAAAAGGCGTTGAGGGAATGACAGAAGCTACAAGCTACGCAAACTCTGCAGCCGCTTCCATTTCCATGCTTTTTATCGTAGTCGCAATCATCTTCGGTCTGATCCAGAAGAAAGTCGGCAAGATGAACGAGATCGTTCGTGCCGTCGTTGCCATCGCACTTCTCGTTGTTATGTTCGTAATCGGTATGAAACTTCCGATCTACGCTACAAAGACAGCATGGATCTACATCGTTATGGCATACCTTTTCTTCGCATCCGTTATGCCGATGTGGCTTCTTATGCAGCCTCGTGACTATATGACAACCTTCATGCTTCTCGGCATGATCATCGGTGCTGTTGTCGGTGTTCTCGTTGCACATCCTTCTATGCAGCTGAATGCATTCAACGGATTCAACGTAAACGGAAGCTACCTCTTCCCGACACTGTTCGTAACGATCGCCTGTGGTGCCGTATCCGGATTCCACTCACTGGTTTCTTCCGGAACATCTTCCAAGACAATCAGCAATGAGAAAGATATGCCAATGGTTGGTTACGGCGCAATGGTCGTTGAATCATTACTCGGTATCATCGCCCTTGTTGTTGTCGGCGCTGTAGCTGTCAACGGAACAAAGCCGGACGGAACGCCTTTTGCAATCTTCTCTACCGGTGTTGCCGGATTCTTAGAGAAACTCGGTGTGCCTGTTCATGTAGCAACCGTATTCATGACCATGTGTGTATCTGCTCTTGCACTTACATCACTCGACTCCGTTGCACGTATCGGACGTATGTCTTTCCAGGAGCTGTTCTACGGTGATACGACCGATCCTGAGAAAATGCCTGCCTGGCAGCGTGTTCTGACAAACAAGTATTTTGCAACCGTCATCACACTGTTTGTCGGATACTTACTGACACTCGGCGGATACAACAACGTATGGCCTCTGTTCGGTTCTGCAAACCAGTTACTTGCAGCACTCGTACTGATCGCCTTATCCGTATTCTTAAAGACAACCGGAAGAACCGGCTGGACACTGTATGCTCCAATGTTCATCATGCTTGCCGTAACGTTTACTGCTTTGGTTCAGAAGACCATCGCACTTGTTACCAACATGGTAAACGGTCAGGCTACACTTCTTGTCGACGGACTTCAGTTTGTCGTTGCCATCCTTCTGATGGTACTCGGTGTACTGGTAGCATTCAGCTGCTTAAAGAAGCTGTTCGGTAAGAACGCAGAAGCTGCCAAATAATATGCACACTTTACGTTTTCCAAATACATAGTGTCAAACACTCCGCTGCATGTGTTGCAGCGGAGTGTTTTGTTCTATGCCAAATACCTGTCCCTTTCTTCAATATTTCTTTCTTCAATATTTCTTTTTCTTCAATATTTCTTACATAAATGCAAAATCCTATTTGACTTCTGACTTGTTTATCCGTTATTCTATAGATACCAAAAAATACGACTGGAGGGCTCACATGACGACTTATCTTATCATTGTAACTATCGTAATCTTCGCCTGCGTCTTCTTAAGCCGCGTATCGAACCGTCTCGGTATTCCCGCGTTGCTTTTCTTTATCATCCTTGGCATGGTTTTCGGTTCCGATGGCATCCTGAAGATTCCTTTTGATAACTATTCCTTTGCAGAACAGATCTGTTCCATTGCGCTTATTTTTATTATGTTCTACGGAGGTTTCGGCACAAACTGGAATCAGGCAAAATCCGTAGCCGTCAAATCCATCCTGCTTTCCACCGCCGGCGTTGTGATCACATCCGGCTTAACCGGCGCGTTCTGCCACTATGCCTTACATATTGACTGGACGGAAAGTCTGCTTCTCGGCGCACTCATCGGTTCGACCGATGCTGCATCCGTCTTTTCTATTTTACGATCCAAGAAACTCAACTTAAAATACAACACCGCCTCCCTGCTCGAAGTGGAAAGCGGTAGTAACGATCCGTGTTCTTACATGCTGACCGCCGCATTTATCGCAGTCGCACAGGGACAGGCAAGCGGCCGACAGATCGGGCTGTTGATCACGCAGCAGATTGCATTCGGGCTGTTATTCGGCGCGCTGATCGCCGCGATCTCCATCTGGCTGCTTGGCCGTGTGAAATTTACCGTTGCAGGCTTTGACACGATCTTCGTTGTCGGTATTGCACTGCTGTCCTACACCCTTCCGTCCCTTCTGGGCGGCAACGGCTTCTTAAGCGCCTACATTGTCGGCATCGTGCTCGGCAACACGGAGATTCCGAACAAGCGCAACCTTGTGAATTTCTTCGATGGTCTGACCGGACTGATGCAGATGCTGATCTTCTTTTTACTCGGCCTGCTCGCCTTCCCGTCACAGCTGCCGCAGGTTGTTCTCCCGGCTCTGCTTATCGCGATCTTCCTCACCTTCATTGCCCGCCCGATCGCAGTCGCAGTGATCCTTACGCCTTTTAAAAGCAAGTTCTCCCAGCAGCTTCTGGTCTCCTGGGCGGGTCTCCGCGGTGCCGCCTCCATCGTGTTTGCGATCATGGCGACCATGGCGGTCGAGACGGAAAATGACCTGTTTCATATTGTCTTTATGATCGTTCTTTTTTCCATTTTATTACAGGGATCTCTTCTTCCTATGATTGCGAAGAAACTGGATATGATCGACCAGAAAGCCGATGTTATGAAAACCTTTAACGATTACTCCGACGAGGTTCCGGTTCAGTTCATCCAGTTGACGATTCCTGCCCACCACAACTGGTGCGGACAGTCGCTCAATGACGTGACACTCCCGCCTCAGACGCTCGTCGTGCTGCTCAAGCGCGACGGCATGAACATCATTCCGGACGGCAACACGCAGCTTCATGAAGGCGATGTTCTGATCCTCAGTGCCACAACGCCCGACATCGTGGAAGGCATCACACTCGTCGAGATCCATCTGGACGCCGAGAGCAGATACACCGGCAAGCTGCTGTCCGAGATTCCAAAGAAGCGCAACGAACTCGTCATCATGATCCAGCGCGACGATCAGGTCATCATTCCGAATGGAAATGTGCGGCTGGAGGCCGGGGATCTTCTCGTCATCAATCGGACGGCAAATTCGGGTTTGGCGTGATCAGATTTTTCTAAATACGGACGATACCGG
>CAVHWG010000213.1:0-14489 GCA_963639645.1 Firmicutes bacterium TM09-10
TTTATGAGAGATTTAGAAAAGGTATGTATTCAACCGAAGTATAACTATTGTACCAGTGAGGAGAGTTTTACTTTCATCAAGTTGCCAAAATGTCTGGTAGAGGATGAATGCTTTATTGAACTGTCAATGGATGCAAAGCTTTTATACGCATTCTTTTTAGATCGAGTTTCATTGTCAATAAAAAATGGATGGATTGACAACCAAGGGAGGGTGTTTATCTATTATTCAATAAAAAATATTTGCGAGAATTTGAATTGTGGAACTCAAAAGGCTTGCAAGTTATTGGATGAATTGGAAAAGGTGGGAGCACTTGAACGGAAGAGACAGGGATTGGGTAGACCTAACAAGCTGTACCTTAAGAAAATGTTTTGAGAAATAGCTATACCATAAAAATCAAAATACAAAAGATGGAGAAATCACAATTAAGAATTTTGATTTTGACACATAAAGATTTTTGGTATTTACAGGTTTTAACAATAAAAATCAAAATCTAATAAGACTAATAATAACAATACTAATTTTAATAATATCTATCTTATCCTATCAGGGTATGAAGGGGCATAACTATGGATGGAATACGATGGATTTCAATGACAATGTCAGAAAGGATTTTAATTATGGTTAAGAATAAAGTGGTTTTAAAAGAAAGAGATGCATGGAGTGATTTGGCAAATTTTATCGGAGAGATGGTAGCAAAGTATGCGGAAGCAATGGACTTGGATAATTTGCCGGATCCGGATTTTTATCTTCATAGGGAAAGAATAAGACAGTTGTACACGGAGCTATATAAAGAGAAGAATATAACAAAGTTCAGAAATACAAAAATATCTGTTGAAAGAAAAGTTGTCGCATGATATTATAACCGTAAATACGGATTTGGAATATGAAAATACGGATAATGGAAATAATGATGGAGGAAAAGATGATTATCAGTGAAAGAATTTTTTATATGATGGAAAAGAAGAACATGACCCAGTTGGAACTTTCAAAAAGGACCGGGATTGCAACAAGTAACATTAGTGACTGGAAGAAGAAAAAGACAAATCCCAAAGCGGACAGTCTGTTGTCTATATGTGATGCATTGGAGATTACTCCCGAACAGCTTTTGACAGGAAAAGGAATTGATCCGGAATATAAAGATGAAGATGTGAATTATGAAGTAACCAGATCGGATATTAAGATTTTAAAGCAGATTCACAGCCTTGGAGATGAGCAATATAAAAGACTCATGGCGTATATGAAAGCCTTGCAGAAGTTGGAACAGATGGAGAATATGGTGGAGGAATAGAGATGGCAAATAAAATAGTTAGGGAAATTATTCACGCAAAAGGAATTGATATTGGGATTTACACGAAAGATTTTGAAAATGAATATATTTCGTTGACAGATATTGCAAAATATAGAAATGATAATGATCCCAGATTTGTCATTCAGAACTGGATGCGAAACAGAAATACAGTTGAGTTTTTGGCTGTTTGGGAAGAACTTCATAATCCGGATTTTAACCGTGTGCAATTCGAGGCGGTTAGAAGTGAGGCAGGATTAAACAGGTTTGTTATGACACCAACCAAATGGATTGAACAGACCAATGCTATTGGAATAGTGTCAAAAGCAGGCAGATATGGTGGAGGAACTTATGCACATAGCGATATTGCAATGGCATTTGCTACATGGATTTCTCCGGAATTTCAACTGTATATTATGAAAGATTACCGCAGGTTAAAACAAGATGAAAACAGTCGACTTTCATTGGACTGGAACTTGAACAGGGCTTTATCAAAGGTGAACTACCGTATTCACACGGATGCGGTGAAGGAAAATTTGATTCCACCAGAGCTCACACCAGAACAGATTGCTTATACATATGCCAGTGAAGCAGATCTTTTAAATGTTGCTTTATTTGGTCAGACTGCAAAGCAATGGAAAAATAATAATCCGGGTAAAAAGGGGAATGTGCGTGATGATGCAAATTTAAATCAGTTATTGGTATTGGCAAATATGGAAAGTTATAATGCTATTTTAATTGAGCAGGGGAAACCTCAATCAGAAAGACTTATATTGCTTAGAAATTTGGCAATCAGGCAGATGGATACATTAGCCAGTATCAATTTATCAGCGGTTTCGGCACTTCCTGGAGGTGATATATAAATTGAAGAAAGAAAAAATCAAAGTACTAAGACTTCCCATACCCAAAATGGGCTTCGCACCTTGAAAATTCAATATTTCAGCTAACAAAATAACGATTTATGCCGCTACAATCTTTGGATGGAGTGCATTTTGCAGATATTTCGGCAGTCTCGCCTCAAAATCAGCAGTAAATGCAGTCAGTTGCTCGTCACTGAGCTTTAAGATTTCCTGAAGGCTTGCCATTAAAGCATCCATAAGGATACCAAGTGATCTGCTGAAAGTAATGTCTGCCATTTCATCGACAAGAAAGAAGAACAGCTCACCAAGAGTCCTCTGATCTTCATTTTGACGCTGTTCCATTGCAAGCAACATATATCTGGTAAACACAATGGCCACATGGGCTGTCAGTGCATCATAAGATAAGCTATGGCATTCTCCAATCAGGTTCAGCATAGATTTGCAGGTCTTGAAGAAAACCTCGATCTGCCAGCGTTTTCCATAAATACGGATGATCTCCTCTTCAGAAAGCGTTGTATCCGTGCAGATAAAAGCAAGCCAGTCCTTGCGATTCACTTTGTTCCTTACGCAAACGATTTTTGCTGGAATTTGATTCTCTTTCCCTACCATAACGTCAACAGAAAGCAGATACTTTGATCTGCCACGACGCTTCTTGTTCCGGGAATAGATTTCTTTGATATTCAGCTGTTCACCACGGTATGCATATTTGATCCGGCTGCTCTTCTTGATCATAGCGATCACATCCATACCTTTTGAATGGATGGCTGTGATCTGTGCCGGGTTGGAAAACCAGGAATCAAACAAGACATAATCTGCTTTCAGCCCTGCACTGAGAGCAGTATCCAACAGGGTCATCATTGCTTCCGGTGCTTTTGTTTGAGCAAGCTTGCGTCTTTTTCCTGCAAGGGTTCTGTTATCGAAGGTCTTTATCGGACCAATGATATTTGAATCTTTCGCAGATGCCAGCAGACAGCTGTTTACCGGAATCAATGTATTTCCATCACTCCAGCTTAAAGTAAGCATTCGGAATCCTTTTTTGAAGTGCATATCCGTGTGGTCAAAAACTTTTGATCCCAATTCTGTTTTCTTGCAGCTGGTGCGGTTAAAAAGGCTGTCATCAATGATGAAGACATTTTTTCTGTTATCATCCGTCAGATCTCGGATGTCACGATTTACGATATCAGCAGCAAGAAGAGAAGTAAAACGGAGCCAGTTTGTTTTTGCAGAATTAAGGAATCGGTAGAACGTGTTCTTGGAAAACTCTTCCTTAAAAGAACCAGTCCGTTGCTGCATGTACATACTTCTTCCAACAAAAATGTTACTGAGTTTGTAACGAAGCAGGGACACCGGAGAAACACCTTTTTCCTTCATCCCATTACATCTGGCAAGAAGTTTGCCGACAGGGTGTTTAGAAAAAAATTTCTGAACGCAGTCAATTAAGGCTTTTTCATCGGAATGGTTTTGTGGTATACTGGACATGGCATAAATCTCCTTTGTTAAAATGGTTTCTTGACAACTCCATTATACCAAACGGAACAGGTTTATGCCTTTTTTATTGGCTGAAATATTGAATTTTCAAGGTTCAACACACCATATCGGTGTGGGAAGTTTTAGTAAAGTAAATATCGAATTACAGGTAACAATTCACATGCTTCTTGTTCGGCGCAGTAATAGAGGAGAGAAAGAAGTTTTTTAGTGCTATGGGTATTGCAGAACTGATCAAAATCAGATTTGTCTTTGCTGTCAATCCGTGCAGAAATTGTTGACTGTGCCATAAGATCACCCCTTTCTCATTAACTATTGTATTACAAATTATATAAAAAACAACACATGTAATACAAAAGGAAAATATTGTAATACATGTGTTGCCTATAATCTATAGAATTGATGGGGCATTATCCTTCAATTATTTTAAATCCCCAAGGTTCAAGTACAATTGCATCGCCCTCAGCAATCGGTTCACCGGACAACAATTCGGTTCCGGAGAAGTTCTTGCATACCGCACGCTGCTCTTCGCCGGAGTAGTTGAAGTAGAAGCGAACGCGTTTGCCGAAATCATTTGTGCCCTCCTTGATGATCACAGGGAAGTGGCAGTCACTGTGAGAAAGAACTTCACAGCAGAACATTTCAAAGTAATCGCGCAGAACTTTCTCCAGAGAAGTCTGGTCAAACATCGTTGCGAGATACAATGCAGAACCGTCACCGTATTTATTCACGGTCGCAGCCGCGTAGGTATTCCATGCCGGATGATCGTAGAAGAACAGTGGTCTGGCGGTATCGCACATAACCATGTCCATCCAGTATTTGCAATCACTTGTCGTGCCGTCGGAAAGCGTAATCTTCGCATTTCCTTCAGGATAAGTGTACTGGTCATAATGGATGCCGAGACATTCATGCAGAATGTGCGGCTGCATATCGCTGTAGATCTTGATCTGTTCATCGGAAAAGGCGCTGCGGAACGTTGTGATCAGATGTCCGCCGTTTTTTACGTAATCATTTATCACATAAAGCAGTTCTTCCGATGCACTGTAGAGCGCCGGCGCGATCACACAGTCATATGCGGAGAAGTCGCGCTCCGCGGAAGAAATCATATCGTACTCGATGTTCATGCGGTAGAGTGTGTCGCCGATCCAGCGCGCAACGGCGTTGTAACTGTGCTCGCCAAGTTCTCCGATCGGGAAAAGGCGCAGTCCGGTCAGCGAATTGTTGTCGAGCAGGATCGCTACACGGTTATGTTTCTGCAGGTTCTGAATATGTGCGCCGATCCGCTTCCAGTCGGCACCGATCGTGCATGCTTCGCGGTAGGTTGCATTTTCCGAGAAATCGTGGGAAAGTACGCCTTTCCAGTAACTCTCGATCGCGTTGTGGATCGAATGCCAGTGCCAGTACATAATGCTGTTTGAGCCGTTGGCAATATGGCTGTATGCCTGCAGGCGGAGCTGTCCCGGATATGGGAGCCATGCAATGTTGCCCTGTGCCTGCGTCTCAAGAACAAGGTAATTATCTTTCTTTAAGCTGCGGGAAATATTGCCGCAGAAAGTGATCTCCTCGCCGGTGAGCAGCGACTGGGACGGATGGTAGATATCGCATCCGGCAACCGTTGTTGCATCGGCAGCCTCATACTGATTGACTTCCGGCTGATAGCCGATCGAGTGATCCGTCCATTCGTAGTCGAAATTCTGTGTGATGAACTGATCGTCGCGTTTGTATTCGGAAACGATGCCGGCCTGCCATTTTAAGAAATCGGTCACGAGAAGACGCTGGAACTTGGCGTATTCTGCAGCGAAACTTTGATTGATCGTTCCGCGCACATCCGGGAAATCTTCCCATGCATTGATACGGTTGCTCCAGTAATCAAAGCCGAATTCGTGGTTGAATTCATCGATATCCGGGTATTTGTTTTTCAGATAATCAACGAACATTGCCTGTGCACGTGGTCCGGCAGTGCCGTAACTCTTGGTCTCGTTATCGAGCTGGAATCCGATAATATGCGGAACATCTTTGATATGCTCCATAATTGCGCGGATGACGCGCTCACAGTGGAAGCGGTAGCCCGCATGTGTGATATCCATGTTCTGTCTTGCACCGTAGATATTCTGGCCGTTGTTTGTTAGAGCGAGGATATCTGGGTATTTTTTTGCGAGCCACGTTGGAATCGCATAAGTCGGTGTGCCGACGATGACGGAGATGCCGTATTTTGCAGCGGCATTCAGCATTTTGTCCAAATGTGTGAAATCAAACACGCCGTCCCGAGGCTCGATCGTACTCCAGGTGGATTCGGCGATACGGATCGTGTTCATTCCGGCTTTCACCATCATCTCCATGTCCTTCTCCACGCGGTCATACGGCAGATATTCCGAATAATACGCAGCACCGAATAGTAAGTGATCTGTCTTCATAAATTTGTTTCTCCCCTCAAAAGAATACAAAAAATCAGTTTTTTGGTTATTGGTAATTGTATACAAAAATGTGTTGCATGGATTGACAATTGCGGTTGCTTTTTATATGATAAAGGAAATAACGCAACCGATTGCGCAAAAATATTATACCATTTGAGGCGGAAAATGTAAATAAAGACACTTGTTTTTCGGCAAAAATGGGATAATAATGAGAATGCGCAACCGATGCGCGTTTTAGAGAGGGAAAAGCATCATGAGGACGTTCATTTAGGCAGGCTAAAAATCGCGTTCAACGTAAAAGCCAACCGCAGCACCGAGTTCGAGCGGCTACCACAAGAGTTTCGCAAACGTCTAAAGGGAACACAGATGCAAGGAGTGTGAATTATTATGGGGAATGAGGAGAGTAGAAATTTAACGATCGCGGACGTCGCGGAGGCACTGGGGGTGTCGAAGACCACAGTGTCGCGTGCCATCTCCGGTAAGGGAAGGATCGGTATTGCGACGAGAGACCGCGTATTGAAATATATTGAGGAACATGATTATAAACCGAATGTGATCGCGAAGAGTCTGGCGCAGTCGAAGACCTACAATCTGTGTGTTGTCATGCCGGGCGATTATGCGGTCGTGGACTTGACGTTTTTTCAGGAATGTCTGCTGGGAATTCAGAAGATCGCGGGGCTGATGGAGTATGATATTCTGCTGTCCATCTGCAAAAATGATGATATTGCGTCATTGGAACGCATCGTGACGAATCGTAAGGTGGACGGTGTGATCCTGATGAGGACGTTTGTGGAAGATAAGTCGATTGAGTATCTGCAGACGAAAAATATTCCGTTTGTGACGATCGGATCTTCCAACTACAAGGATGTGGTCCAGGTGGATCACAACCATAGGAGTGCGTGCAAGGAGCTGACCTCGATCATTCTGATGAAAGGCATGAAGCGTATCGCTTTGATCGGCGGGGATGAGAGTCATGTTGTCACGCAAAAACGTCTGCGTGGATTCCGCGAGGCTTATGAGAAGATGAATGAGCATGTTGATCCGACACTCCTTTATCTGAATCTGGATAATAATATTGTGATCGATCGAACCGTGGAGGAAGTATTGGAACGCAAGGCAGACTGCATTCTGTGCATGGACGATGCAATCTGCAGCCGCGTGCTAAAGAAGCTGCGGGAGAAGCACATCACAGTCCCGAAGGAGATTCGTGTCGCATCGTTTTATAACAGTATGGTGCTCGACAACAATGTGCCGTCGATCACATCGCTGGAATTTGATTCGAAGGAACTTGGCATGGTAGCCTGCAAGACGCTTCTTGACCAGATCGAGGGTATCGAAGTGGAGATGAGAACACTGCTTCCGTATGAGGTTGTGCTGAAAGAATCAACAAAATAAAAGGAAATAGTAAAGGCGTATTTTATGCGAATGGGGGATGCCCTCAAGTGTAAGATACGCCTTTTTTAATGCCTTTTTATAAAAATACGATTTGATTTATTTTGGGAATTTTTGACGAAATTTGCTCGGGATAATTATAAAGTGTGTCCATTGACAGAAAATGTTTCTTCTTCTAGACTTGAAAAGGAAAAAGTGAACAACCGATTGCGCAAATAATTGCGCAGGTGTGAGGAAGGAGAAGATTAATAGGGATGAAAAAGACAAGAATGAAACTTATGGCGTTATGCCTGAGTGCGGCAATGTGCGTTCCGGTGCTTGGCGGATGCGGAAGCAAGACGGAGGACACACAGCGCGCGGGAACAGAAGTTGTGCAGCAGACACAGGTTGCGGAAACAGAGGAATGGACGATGGATCCGGCAGATGTGTTTGTACAGCCGGTAGAAAATATTTCGGATGATTTCATCCGCGGTATGGATGCATCGGCAGTTCTGGCAATCGAGAACAGCGGTGCAATGTATTACGGATTTGACGGCCAGGAGCAGGATGTGTTCAAGACACTTGCCGAGGCTGGAGTCAATTATATCCGACTTCGTGTCTGGAACGATCCGTATGATGAGAACGGAAACGGATATGGTGGCGGAAACAACGATGTTGCAACTGCTATTGAGTTGGGAAAGAGAGCCACCGAGTACGGCATGAAAGTCAGCATTGATTTCCATTATTCGGATTTCTGGGCTGATCCAAAGAGACAGCATGCACCGAAAGCATGGGAAGGCATGAGCGCAGATGAGAAGGCAGATGCGCTGTACACATTCACCAAGGACAGTTTAAAGGAGATTCTTGATGCCGGCGTTGACGTTGGCATGGTGCAGGTCGGAAACGAGATCAACAACGGAATGTCCGACGAGACTGATGTTCCGTCTGTTATGAAACTTCTGACAGCCGGAAGCAAGGCAGTGCGTGAGAGCGCAGAGACTTATAACAAAGATATTCAGGTAGCGGTTCATTACACAAATATTACAGATAATGACCAGGTTGATACAGCAGCCGCAAATCTGGAACAGTACAATGTAGATTATGATGTATTTGGTTTATCCTACTATCCATTCTGGGACGGAACCAATGAAAACATGCAGAATGTTGCAAAGAACATCATGGACAAATACAGTAAGAAAGTTATGATCGCAGAGACTTCTTACGCATACACAACCGAGGATGGTGACGGATTCGGCAACAGTTTTGACGGTATCGAAGGTGCGGTAGACGGCTATGCGGCAACCGTACAGAGTCAGGCAACCATGATCCGTGACATCTGTGCAGATGCAAACGAGGTCGGTGTGATCGGTATCTTCTACTGGGAGGGAACATGGATTCCGGTAGGAAGCAAGGATGCAGATAACTCCGAACTCTGGGAGAAATACGGAAGCGGCTGGGCAAGCAGTTACTCCGCAGATTATGATCCGGATGATGCAGGACTCTATTATGGCGGAAGCTCATGGGATAATCAGGCAATGTTCGACTTTACCGGACATCCACTTGCTTCACTGAATGTATTTAAATATTTAAAAGACGGCAATACAATGCCGCTTGCAGTTGATTTTGTTCCGGATGTCAATTTGGAGTTCGGTGTCGGCGAAGATATCAGCCTGCCGGAGAACGTACAGGTTGTGTACAATGACCGTTCTGCAAACACAGAAGTTCCGGTAACCTGGGATCAGGATGCAGTTGCAGCCATTGATAACACGACAGGCGGATCTTACACGATTGAGGGAACACTTGAAGATGGTACAAAGTTAAATGCAAATATTGAAGTGATCATGATCAATTATGTCAACAACCCAAGTTTTGAAGATGAAGATACTTCAATGTGGAACGTAACCTACGCAGGAGATACAAATCCGACTGATTATCAGGTAAAGGAAGATGATGCACACAGCGGCGAAGTTGCATTTCATTTCTGGTCCGCAGATGCAGATATGGATTTTGCGATTGAACAGACCATTACCGATCTGAAGGCAGGAACCTACCAGTTATCGGTATATGCACAGGGTGGCGATGTATCCGGTGACGCAGAGATGGAATTGTATGCTGCAATCAACGGCGTAGAAGTTGATCCGGCATCCTTCATGGTAACAACATGGACAGATTGGAAACTTCCGACGATCAAGGATATCAAGATTGCGGATGGAGACACCCTTACAATCGGTGTTCGTATGAAGACCAATGCAGGATCCTGGGGAACACTGGATGATTTCACATTAAACCGCGTTTCCGACTAGTTGGTTGCGCATAAATATGCAATTGTTGGAAAATATGCTGAAAAAGCCTGAACAACTGCGCGGATAATCGATTGCGCAACAGGCTTTTGGAGGTTGAAATAAAGCAAAACAGAAAAAAACAAGGACAAGAATTGGCAAAAATCGACAAAAAAAGCACAAAGTAATTATAAAAACTGTCCATTGACACAATAGGACAGGTAGATTATACTTAAACCATCGAACAACCGATTGCGCAGTGCAACGGCTGATTCGACAAAAGAGATTAGGGAGGACTAAATAATGAAGAAGAAAGTATTAAGCGCACTGCTTGCAGCCAGCATGTTAGTTTCATTAACAGCATGTGGCGGAGCAAAAACAGATGACGGATCTGCAGACAACAGCAATGACACACAGGCTGCAACACCGGCAACAGAGGACACAGCCTCATCTGAAGATGCAATCGCAAACCTGATTGCTTCAACAGACGGAACAGTAAACATTACACTGTGGTGCTCAGAGCTTGAAGCTTACCAGAACGTAATGCAAGAACTCACAGACAAATTCAAGGAGCAGTACTCCGATGTAGATTTTAACATCAAAATCGGTGCAGTATCTGAGGCAGATGCTAAGGATAAGGTTCTTGAGGATATCGATGCAGCAGCTGATGTATTCGTATTCGCAGATGATCAGGTAAATGATCTTGTAAACGCTGGAGCACTTCAGGAAGTTGCAGCAACTTATACTTACAATCCTGCTGATACAAACTCAGAGGCAACTGTTAATGCAGCTACTGTAGACGGAAAGCTTTATGCTTATCCACTTACCGCTTCAAACGGATACTTCTTATACTATGACTCAAGCAAGTTCTCAGAGGATGATGTAGCTTCCTGGGAAACACTTACAGCTAAGGCTGAGGAACTTGGAACCAAAGTTGGTATGGATGTTGCCAATGGTTGGTATTTATATGGATTCTTCGCAGGTGCAGGATGCAATCTTTCATTAAATGATGATGGATCTAACACATGTGATTGGAACAACGAGACTGGTGCTGCCGTAGCAAAGAGTATTGAAAATATCACTTCTTCTAAGGGCTTTACAGCAGTAAACAATGATGATGCTCTCGCAATGTTAAGCGATGGTGAGCTTAGCGCATATGTATCCGGTACATGGAACGCTACTACATTTGAAGAAACTTATGGCGACGGATATGCAGCTTGTAAGCTTCCTACATTTGATGTAGATGGAACAGCTACACAGATGGGATCATACGCAGGATACAAGTTTGTTGGTGTTAACTCACATGCAGAGAACGTTGGTTGGTCAATGCTTCTTGCTGAGTACTTAACAAACGAAGAGAGCCAGCTTGCAATTGGTCAGGCAACAGCTGAAGGACCAGCAAACACAACAGCAGCTCAGCAGATCGACAGCCCTGCACTTGCAGCACTTGCAGCTCAGTCAGAGTTCGCAGATCAGCAGGTTGTAGGAAACAACTTCTGGACACCGGCAGAGTCTCTTGGACAGAACCTTGTAGATGGTGCTTCTGACGTACAGAAAGTACTTGATGATGCTGTAGCCGGAATTACACAGCCGGTATCTGAATAATAGAAAGCTATTAATCAAACACTGATACAAAACCTTTTCAACTCATATATCCACATGCTCTGCGGAGTGGGGCATGTGGATATTTTTTACGAAGAGAGAATTTCTCGTACACGCATGGGAGTGATTCTATGAAAAAATTTTTAAACGCTTTAAAAAAGTACTTTGTCGATTTCGGCACTGCCGTGGCAAAGGGTGATGTCTGGACAAAGCTCTCACTTCTTGTGATGGGCGCCGGATATTGGGGACGTAAACAGATTGTCAAGGGAATCCTGATGACACTGTTAGAAGCAGCGGTACTTCTGTTTACCGGAATGTTCTCCATTAATTATATCAAGGATTTAAACACACTCGGTACCGTACAGTATGAGTCAAAGTTTGATCCACTGACCATGAAAAACACTGTAAATAATTATGATAACTCATTACTGATTCTTCTCTATGGAATTGTTGGAATTATCGTAATTGTTGCATTCATACTTTTATATATAAGCAATATGAAGGCTGTATACCGCCTTCAGCTTATGAAGGAGCAGGGTGAGCACATTAATACATTCCGTGAGGATTTAAAAGAACTCATCAACGGAAAGTTCTATGTGACATTACTTACACTGCCGAGTATTGGTGTCATTCTGATGAATGTTATTCCAATTATTTTTATGTCATGTGTGGCATTTACCAATTATGATGAGAATCATATGCCGCCAAACTACTTATTTACATGGGTAGGACTTCGCAACTTCAAGAACATGTTTACCGGTGGCGGTGCAACGATCACATTCTCCTATGCATTCGTAAGAATTCTTGCATGGACAATGATCTGGGCGGTGACGGCAACATTCACAACCTTTATCGGTGGTATTCTTCTTGCAAAGCTCATTAACCATGAGAATACACACTTTAAGAAGATGTGGCGTTCACTGTTCGTAGTAACAATCGCAATTCCACAGTTTGTAACATTACTTCTTGTCAGCAAGATGTTTAGTAACCACGGTATTGTAAACTCATGGTGTTCCTCTATTGGATTGACCAGTTTCCTGAAACATGCAGGTATTATTGCTACGAATTACATCCCGTTTTTGTCTAAGCCGGGATGGTCCCATGTGATGATCATTCTGATCAATATCTGGGTCGGTGTTCCGTATCAGATGCTTACCGCGACAGGTATCCTGATGAATATTCCGACAGACCAGTTAGAGAGTGCCCGCATCGACGGCGCCAACAAGTGGCAGATCTTCTGGAAGATCACAATGCCTTATGTATTGTTCATCTGCGGACCTTCACTGGTTCAGGGTGTAATTTCGAACATTAACAACTTTAACGTTATCTACTTGCTTACAAGTGGTACTGCAACAGCCAATATGGCATTTGCAAACTCCAATGCCAAGGAGACAGACCTTCTTATTACGTGGCTGTTTACGTTGACGAATGATAACTCGAACTACAAGATGGCATCCGTTATCGGTATTATTTCGTTCGTTATCTGTGCACTTCTGACACTGCTTAGTTACAGCAGAATGATCAGTGGCGACAAAGAGGAGGTGTATCAATAATGAAAAAGAAAACCTGGAATATCATTATAAGACATATTGTTCTTGCATTCCTTGCATTCATTTGGCTGGTTCCGATCGTATGGTTGTTCGTAACGTCTCTTTCAACCGTAAAAGGCGTAAGTGGAAAACACTTTTTCCCGACGCACTGGACACTTGCAAACTACAACCAGTTGTTCTTCCATACGGATACGGCAGCAAACTTTCCGGCATGGTTTAAGAACACGTTTATTGTAGCGTTTTTTACATGTATTGTTTCATCTTTATTCGTATTGATGGTTTCATACGCATTCAGCTGTATGAGATTTAAAGGAAGAAAACAGTTGATGAGTTTTTCCATCATCCTTGGAATGTTCCCTGGTGTACTTTCCATGATCGCTGTCTACTTCGTATTAAAGATGTTAGGATTAACCGACTCGCTTGCCGGACTTGTATTCATTTACTCGGCAGGTTCGGGACTGGGATTCCTGATATTAAAGGGATTCTTTGATACCATTCCGGTATCGCTCCGTGAGGCTGCCCGTCTCGAGGGAGCGTCGGAAGCAACGATTTTTACCAAGATCATTATTCCGTTATCAAAGCCAATGATCGTATACACGATCATCAACTCCTTCCTGAATCCATGGATGGACTTCGTTATGGCCCGTATCATGATCAAGTCTAAGGATTCCGGAGACTGGACCGTAGCAATCGGACTTTACAATTTGCTTCAGAGATCACTGATCGGAGATTATTTCGCAATATTCTGTGCCGGCGGTGTTATGATCGCAATCCCGATTTCTATCCTGTTCGTAGTAATGCAGAAGTTCTACGTGGAAGGTGTTACCGGTGGCGCTGTAAAGGGTTAATGTAATATTTATTTTTGAGGAGAGTATTTAAAATGGATAAATTTGTATTAAATCTTATTCATCGTCCGGAATTAGTGCCGGAGTATTCCGCAACCGTCACAGGACAGGGTAAGGAAGAAGACATCGGAGATAAGGCACTTCTGACGGAGTCGTTGGATATCTTTAAGACACAGCAGAGACTGGCTCATGAGAACGGACTCAAGGTTACCATTCAGATGACCTATGCATCCCTGTTCAATGATGAGGCAGTTGAGATTGCTAAGCATGACCATGAAGAGTACGGCGATGAGATCGCATTGTCCTTACTTGGCCTGCCTTGTGAGGAGTTCCGTGAGAAATATAAGACCAAAGACTTCTGTATCTGGATGTTCTCTATGGAAGACAAGAAGGCGATCGTAAACGACGTATTCGAGAAGTTCCATGACAAGTTCGGATTCTATCCGGAGTCAACCGGTTCTTACTATATGGATGCGGATCTGACCAACTACATCAAGGAAAAGTATCCGACAGTAAAATGTGCGGTTGCTACCTGTTGGGAGGAAGGACCGAAAGCATACCATACCTGTAACAACTCATGGTACACATTATTCGACGGAGGCCCATGGGCACCATGGATTCCTTCTAAGCAGAACACACATGCACCGGCTGCCAATAAGGAAGAGGATAGCGGAATCGTAGCAATCCCTCACCTTTCCCGTGACCTGATCGCATGTTACGACGGAAACGGTTCCAACTTCGGAACACATCCACAGAACGTACTTCGTGGAATGATCTACGATACAAAGACATGGGAGT
>CAVHWG010000214.1:0-4224 GCA_963639645.1 Firmicutes bacterium TM09-10
CACAATGGAACTCCGAAGCAGTTTCCTATTTGTTTCGAAAAATAAGTATGGATCTGATGTTTAAAACACGGAAGAGATGGTCATTGAAATCGTTCAAAGTCTTGATTGTTGAGAAGACTACTGCTAATTTTTTTTATATTACGAATCCGGTATCTGTGTATTGAAAATGATATATCTGATACACTTCAAAAATTTGCCTTGTAGTAAATTGGGATTGGCTAGAAAATTTTGATAGGATAATATAATTGACGTGAGACGACAGATATGTTATCTTTGTTCTACAAAAACTCAATTCAATGAAATCGGATATAGGATTCGGTTTTACAAATCTATTTAGGCGTGATTATTCATACGCTGCAATACCATGAGTTTTAAATTTAATACAGAATTTTGAGGGGACATAAGGGGATTTTGTTGTAAAACACATTCGTTATGCTATACTAAAGAAAGGAAAAATGTATGGAGAAGGAAAAAAATTTTACCATTGAAGAGAAGCGTAAAAGGGTCAAGGATTTCCGACCGATTGATGATGCTTTCTTTGAGGTGTTGGCAAACGATATTGACTTTTGCCAGGAGATGTTGAGGATCCTTTTGGATGATGAAGAATTGATTGTTGAGGACGTGATTGTACAGAGCAGCGAGCGGAATATCTATGGTCGATCAATTCGACTCGATGCTTTATGTTTTTTGAAAACGCGTGGAAAATGCAATGTAGAAGTGCAACGTTCCGATTCGGATGATCATCTGCGTAGAGTGCGTTTTAATGCAGCAAGTATTGCAGTCAAGGATTCGCAGACAAGACAGAAATTTAAAAATATTGAAGATATTATTGTTGTGTATATATCGCAGTTTGACATCTTTAAAGGAAATCGGGTAATCTATCATGTGGATAGTGTGATACGCGAGACAGGAGAAGTGGTAGATGACGGACTTGAGCGCATTTTTGCGAATACACAAGTTAAAGATAAAACAACAGTTTCGGAATATTTAGATTGCTTCTTGAAGAAAGAAGTCAATAATTCTCATTTCCCGGAACTTACAAAACGAATGAATTATTTGAAGCATCAGGAAGGAGGACTCCAGGCGGTGTGTGAAGTGATGGAAAAGTTTGAAAAGAAAGCGGCAGAAGAAGCGAATGTGCAAGCAAATATTCGTGCAATTAAAAAGATGATTACTGATTTTAATGCATCAAAGGAAATTATTCTTAAAGATTATACGGAGGAAGAGTACAATACTGCTTTAAGTGAAATAAAAGAAACGCATAGAGGATAAGAGCAAATGAAACAACTATTTGAGATGGATCTGCACGATTACGAGGAGAATGCTGCGGTATTCCGCAGACCTTCGGCTCGTGCGATCATCCTGCGGGAGGATGGCAGGATTGCGCTTGTGTATAGCGAGAAGGAACATTATTACAAGTTTCCGGGCGGCGGAATTCATGATGATGAAGACAAGAAAGCGGCTTTGATCCGTGAAGTCAGGGAAGAAGTCGGACTTACGGTGGTTCCGGAGACGATTCGGGAATTTGGAAGTGTGATGCGCAGACAAAAAAGCAATGTCAGCGAGCATACGGTTTTCGAACAGGAGAATTTTTATTACACTTGTCAGACTAAGAAAGAAGTAGGAGAGCAGAATCTGGATGAATACGAAGCGGAAGCAGGATTTAAGCTTCGCTTTGTGACACTGGAGGAAGCGATTCGAACGAATCTGGATTACACAAGTGAGGATTATTTTGATTACATTATGATTCAGCGTGAGGCGAAGGTATTGCAGTGTGTTCGTAATACTGTTAATTAGTTATGAAAGAAGGAATATACAATATGGCTGAGAAATTATTAAGGGAAATAGGAAACAAAGATTTTCTGTTTAAAATAATATTTATAGTAATTGTTATTATACTAGTTAGCGTATTTGTCAGAATGGTGGTAATAACAATTAAATAAAACAGACATATTGACATTAAAAAAATTTCGCTACAGGATAAATGGGCTTATGGTATTATTGAAGATTATGCTTATGATGTTGTAGAGGAAAGGTATAAACAGTTAGGAAAATCGATTACGACACAAAAGGATGAACTAAGGGTTAATTATGTAAATGATGCGAAAAAACAATTAGCGTTAATTATAAAAGAGTGCTGTGAGGGCAAAAAATTTAACAAATCGTTTTGCGATTTTGTCAATGAAAAATATCCGGAAATAAGAGTTAAGGATTTGTATAAGGCTATTGACAAGTATATGAAGAGGCGAAAAAAGAAAAGAAAATTAAGCTTTCAAATTTTACTAATGAGACATCTGTAATTTCTGTAAAAGATTTTTTTGAACTTAAGGCATGCCAACAAGGAGACATAGTAGGGGTTTATGTAATATATAATGAAAACAAGAATATGTATTATGTAGGACAGGCTAAAAAATTATTTTTTAGAATCAATCAACATTTTACGGGACATGGTAATGGTGATGTATATGCTGACTATAAAGCTGGTAATAGTTTTAAGATGATGATTATTCCGTTGGCTGATAGCGGATATAAGGATATTGATTTATTGGAAAAGGATATGATAAAAAAATATAGGGCTTATGAGTGTGGTTATAATAAAACAAGGGGGAATGATTAGTTAATTCATTTAAAAAGATAAGTGAAAAAATGCTATCAGGCAGGTCGAAAGACCTGCCTGATCTGATTAACGACGAAATAAATGATTATTTAATCTGTGATCACGCCCGGATGGAACGGCTCGATCTCTCCCGGATTGGCGGTCGGAGTGCGGAACACCTGCTGCGTCTTAAAGTCTGTAAAGTAGATGTAGTAGGATGTCACGTTGATGTTGGAGTAAGTGCCCTCGGCGAGCCGCGTGTAGCCACTGCCATCATTTTTCATCATGCACAAAGCCGGTGACTCTTCGGAATAATTCTGGTAGAAGATCGTGCTTCCGTAGATGTTGTACAGATCAATGCTGTCGTTGGAAAGCGTGCGCGGATTATCAAACTGGATATTCGTGTGCACCAGAGCATTGTTCTGGTTGACGTCGAGATAATAGACATCATTGTCACCGGTTACGATCGGTTTGTAACTGTTGCATTCGTAGATCTGCCCGATCGAGTCGGAAGCGGAATCGTAGCGGTACAGACATCCGTCTGTCGTGGTTCCGTTGGAGTAGAAATACTGTCCTAATGCGCTGCAGGTAAACAGGAACGAATCATTTACCATCTGGCGATCCTTGCCGTCAATGCCGACTTTGTACAACGTTGTTGCATGTTCTTCATCATAATGCAGATAATAGATATAATTGCCGACGAGTGAAGCGTAGATACATGGATCGGGATCTAAAACCACAACCTGATTACCGTTTCGTTTGATGCGGCACAAACTGTTATTGTTGAAAGAAAAAAAGTTAAAATGCGTGCTGTTGCGCTCATTATTCCGCACGTAGTAGACATAGTGGGAATCGGCGTTGATGTACATGACGGTATCATCGCTGAGTTTGGC
Source organism: Firmicutes bacterium TM09-10 (assembly GCA_963639645.1). Lineage (GTDB taxonomy): Bacteria > Bacillota > Clostridia > Lachnospirales > Lachnospiraceae > Roseburia. The sequence continues at coordinate 3,490 of CAVHWG010000214.1, forward strand.
GAGATTGCTGCCGTCAAGATCCATGGAGTAGAGACGGTACTTGTCATCTGGATTGGCGAAAAAAACAGTGCCGTTGCTCTCACAGAAAAGGCCTGCATTATAGAGATTGCCGGGGGTATTGCCATTCACATAACTCTCGTTGTATTCTGTTTTGTTCTCATAGTGATAGATCAGACCGAAAACGGATGCTGCGATCACGAGAAGTGCAAATATTATAATGGAAATTGCTTTTTTCATAGGGGGTCCTTTCCTTTGGATGAATGTATCAGATTCATTCTGCCAATGCCTTGTAAATGCCACATCAAGTGTATGCATAAGTTATGTAAAAAGTATACCGTCTGCCTTATAAACTTGCAAGGTTTACTTGCCTTTTGGAGGGATGTGAGATAAAATTTTTTATAGAAACCAAAGGAGAGAATTTATGAGAGATTTACTGGAAATTCGTGATGAGATCGATGAACTCGACAGTGAGATTGTGCGCCTTTATGAGAAGCGCATGCAGCTTACTTCGGATGTCGCAGAATACAAGATAGGCACCGGCAAGCAGGTGTTTGACAAGGAGAGAGAAAATACGAAACTGGCTACGCTTGAGGGCAAAGCAAGCAGTGATTTTACAAAACATGGAATCCGTGAATTGTTTGAACAGATTATGGCAATGAGCCGCAAGAAGCAGTATCAGCTTCTGACGGAGCACGGAATCGTGTATTCGCCGGAATTTGAGAAGGTGGAGGTCCT
>CAVHWG010000214.1:4234-12564 GCA_963639645.1 Firmicutes bacterium TM09-10
GAGGTCCTTGATTACTCGAATGCAAGAATTGTATTTCAGGGACTTGAGGGGGCGTATTCACAGGAAGCGATGGAGATGTTCTTCGGGGAGAACTGTGACAGCTTTCACGTAGAGACCTGGAAGGATGCAATGGAGGCGATCCGTATGGGAAAGGCTGATTATGCGGTGCTTCCTATTGAGAATTCTTCTGCCGGAATCGTGTCGGAGAATTACGATCTGCTTGTTGAGTATGACAATTATATCGTGGGAGAACAGATCATCAAGATCAATCATGCACTTCTTGGACTTGAAGAGGCCGAGGAATCGGATATCACAAGCGTATATTCGCACAAGCAGTCGATCATGCAGTGCAGTGACTTCTTAGAGCAGAATAATCAGTGGGAGAAATTTTCAGTCAGCAACAATGCTGTAGCCGCCCGCAAAGTCAAGGAGGACGGTGATAAGCATCAGGCTGCAATCGCCAGTGCAAAGAATGCGCAGATCTACGGACTGAAAGTGCTTCGCAATTCCATCCAGAATAATAAGAATAATTCGACGCGTTTTATCGTGGTGACCGGAAAGAAGATCTATACTTCTGTGGCAAACCGCATCAGCATCTGCTTCGAGATCAATCATGAGAGTGGAGCGCTCTATCATGCGTTGTCGCATTTTATCTATAATGGATTGAACATGACGAATATTCAGTCGCGTCCGCTGCAGAACAAGAACTGGGAGTACCGGTTCTTCGTAGATTTCGACGGAACGTTCGAGGATGATGCGGTACAGAACGCACTTCGTGGACTGAAGGAGGAGACGATTTCGTTTAAGATTCTCGGTACATATTAACAGGGAACGGTTAAAAGGAGAGTGGGGATATGGCTATTCATACATTTGCGGCAATCTATATCGGAACATATGATGTCAGCCTGAAGGTGTTTGAATTTCTGGATAAGAAGAAGATCCATCAGGTGGATCACATAAGATCACGTCTGGATCTCGGACAGGATGCGTTCGGTGAGGGAAGCATCGGTTATGAGCACGTGGAGGAGCTTTGCGACACGCTTGCACAGTTCAAGGATATCATGCAAAGCTACAGAGTCGAAAACTACGAGGTGTATGCCTCGGCGGTGCTTCGCGATGCTCAAAATGAAATCTTCGTGCTGGATCAGATATACCTTCGCACAGGATTTACGGTTAAAGTGGTGAGCAATTCCGAACACCGCTTTATCAGTTATAAGTCAGTCGCTGGACAGAGCACGTTTGAGAAGATGATCCAGACGAGTGCGGCGGTTGTTGATGTGGGCGGTGCGAGTGTACAGATCACGATCTTCCGGGACGGTAAGCTGATTACAACGCAGCATATTGAGACCGGAATCATGCGCCTGTTTAATCTGCTTGGCAACCGTGGCATGTCGCAGCAGAAATATGAGACACAGCTGGAAGAATATATGAATAAGAAGCTCGAGGCGTTTCGCGCAATGTACATGCAGGAGAGTGTGGATTATGTGATCCTGATCAGCGATTATGCGATGGAGCTGATGAAACGCATCGATGAGAACGGACATAAGGATCGCCAGGTAAAAGGCGAAAAGTTCGTCAAATACATCGAAAAGCTGCAGAACAAGACGCTGGAGGAGATTACGGCGGAATTAAAGCTCTCCAATGACAGGGAGCCGCTGATCATACCGGCGATGCTTTTGTTTAAGACACTGGTTCAGAGTGTGAAACCGAAGACGGTATGGGTTCCGGGGGCAAATATTCAGGACGGTATCGCCTACGATTATGCGCAGCGCAACAAGCTGCTTGCCATCACACACGATTTTGATGCGGATGTCATCTCGGCGGCACAGTTTCTTTCGGAGCATTACAAGAGTTACTCGCCACATATTGAAGCGTTATCGAAGCTTTCCACGAAGATCTTTGATGCGATGAAGAAGGTGCACGGACTCGGCAAGAGAGAGCGTCTTTTACTGGAGGTGGCTACGATCCTGCATGACTGCGGTAAGTATGTCAGCCTCGCGGAATCGCCGGAGAGTGCTTACCATATTATCATGTCATCCGAGATCATCGGTCTGACACATCAGGAGCGGGAACTGGTCGCGTTTGTTGTCTTGTACAACACGCTGCCGCTGGATCCATACGAGGAGATGTCGGATCATCTGACGAGAGAGGATTATCTGTGCGTGGCGAAACTTTCTGCCATCCTTCGTGTGGCGAATGCGCTTGATCAGAGTCACAAACAGAAATTTAAAAATATTAAGATCGCTGTACGGGAACGCAGGCTTGTGTTTACCGTGGAAGCATTTGAAGATATTTCGCTCGAACAGGCAATGTTTGATGCAAAGACGGTTTACTTTGAAAATGTGTACAGCATGAAGCCGATTCTCAAAGAGAAGCGCGTTTATCACAGTTAAGGAGGCTGGCATGGAGATGAAAATCGATTTTAAGAATCCTGAATTTTACGAGAACAGGGAATTGAGCTGGATCAAATTTGATAATCGCGTCTTAAGCGAGGCGCGCGATAAGTCGATCCCGCTGTTGGAAAGGCTGAAATTTGTCAGCATTACTTCCTCGAATCTCGATGAGTTCTTTATGGTAAGAGTGGCATCGCTGCAGGATATGGTGCATGCCAATTACAAAAAGCGCGATATTGCGGGAATGACCGCAACGGAGCAGCTCGCCGCGATCAATAAGGCAACACGGGAACTGGTGGAGACACAGTACAACACGTATATGCGTTCTCTTGTTCCCCTTTTGAATAAAGAAGGTATCTATCTGGTCGATGAGCATGAGGCGTTGACGGATGAGCAGGCAAAGTTCGTGGATCGTTACTTTATGGAGAGTGTTTATCCGGTACTGACACCGATGGCGGTGGATGCATCCCGTCCGTTCCCTCTGATTCGCAATAAGACACTCAATATTGCAGCACTTCTTTCGGGACGACAGAACAGTGATGAGACGGTGTTTGCGACGGTGCAGGTGCCAAGCGTTCTGCCGCGACTGGTTCCGATTCCGAGTGAGGAAGGGACAACGACATTTATCCTTCTCGAGCAGATCATTGAGCGCAACATCGGATTGCTTTTTTCCAATTATAAGGTACTGTGCGCGTACCCGTATCGCATCATGCGTAATGCGGATCTGACGATCGATGAGGATGAGGCATCGGATCTGTTGAAGGAGATTGAAAACAAGCTGAAAATGCGCCAGTGGGGCGAAGTTATCCGTCTGGAGATCGAGCAGAAAGCAGATAAGAAACTTTTGAAATTCTTAAAGACAGAACTGAAAGTAGCGGAGGAGGATGTGTTCCATATTGCGGGACCGATCGATCTGACCTATCTGATGAAGCTTTACGGCATCGACGGATACGATCATCTGCGCTACAAGCCGTACACACCGCAACAGGTGCCGGAGATCACACCGGGCGAGGATATTTTTGAGGCAATCCGCAAAGGCGATATCTTCCTGCATCATCCGTATGATACATTTGATCCGGTCGTTGATTTCATCCGTCAGGCATCGAAGGATCCGGAAGTGCTTGCCATCAAGCAGACGCTGTACCGTGTCAGTGGCAATTCGCCGATCATCAGCTCCCTCGCGCAGGCGGCGGAGAACGGCAAGCAGGTTACGGTTCTTGTTGAGCTAAAGGCGCGTTTTGATGAGGAACACAATATTGTCTGGGCGAAGAAACTCGAACAGGCGGGCTGTCATGTTATCTATGGTCTGGTCGGCCTTAAGACACACAGCAAGATCGCGCTGGTCGTTCGCCGCGAGGAGGACGGCATTCGCAGATACGTGCATCTTGGAACCGGTAACTACAATGATTCGACCGCCAAATTATATACCGACTGCGGTATCTTTACCTGCAAGGAGAGCATCGGCGAGGATGCGACCGCCGTATTTAATATGTTATCCGGCTATTCGGAGCCATTGTCATGGAACGAGCTGATCCTGGCGCCGTACTGGCTGCGTGACAAATTTTTACATCTGATCGACCGTGAGAAAAAGCATGCGAAGCAGGGACGTCCTGCGCGCATTGTCGCAAAGATGAATTCGCTCTGTGATCCGGGCATTATCGAAGCACTCTATGAGGCTTCGGCTGCCGGGGTGAAGATTGATCTGATCGTGCGTGGAATCTGCTGTCTGCGTGTCGGTATTCCGGGCGTGAGCGAGAATATCACCGTGCGTTCCATTGTCGGTAACTTCCTCGAGCACAGCCGTATTTTCTACTTCTTAAATGACGGAAGTCCGGAAGTGTATATGGGAAGTGCGGACTGGATGCCGCGTAACCTTGACCGCCGTGTGGAGATCATCTTCCCGGTACTTGAGGAGTCGCTTAAGGAGAAAGCACTTCATATTCTGGAGGTTGAACTTGAGGATAATGTGAAGGCGCGCATCCTCTGTGCGAACGGAGAGTACGAACGGGTTGACAAACGTGGTAAGGTTCTGGTGAACTCACAGGAGCAGTTCTGTAAGGAAGCAAAGGAAGCGGTCCCGAAGGAAGATCCGGTGGGAAGCCAGCGCGTATTTATTCCGGCAGAACCGATGGAATAAGAAGAACTAAGAAATATGAACTAAGAAATATGCATTTTCCTGTTGACATAAGCAGTAAGATGTGGTAGATTTTAATAGTTGTTAGAAACAAGTAGAGTATCCACTCTCACCTAAGCGTAATCGGGCGACTTAGTGTTCATACTTTTAACATGCCTTTATGTTAGACGTAATAGTGGATAGTCTGCCTATCCACTATTTTTTATTGGAGGTACGGAACTATTAGCGAGTTAATGATTAATGAACAAATCAGAGACAGAGAAGTTCGCCTGATCGGGGCGGATGGTGAGCAGATTGGTGTTGTTTCATCACGCGAGGCACAGAAGATCGCAGATGAAGCCGGACTTGATCTTGTCAAGATCGCACCGAACGCAAAGCCACCTGTCTGCAAGGTGATTGATTATGGTAAGTATCGTTACGAGATGGCTCGTAAGGATAAGGAAGCCAAGAAGAAGCAGAAGACTGTTGAATTGAAGGAGATTCGTCTTTCACCGAACATTGATACGAATGATCTGAATACTAAGATGAACGCTGCAAAGAAGTTCCTTGCAAAAGGTAACAAGGTCAAGATCACACTTCGTTTCCGTGGTCGTGAGATGGCACATATGAGTAGCAGTAAACACATCTTGGATGATTTCGCTGAGAATCTCTCTGATATCGCAGTGGTGGAGAAAGCACCGAAGATTGAAGGCAGAAGCATCGGTATGGTGCTGGCAGAGAAAAGATAACATTTTAAGGAGGAATAAACAATGCCAAAAATGAAGACTAGCAGAGCAGCTGCAAAACGTTTCAAATTAACAGGAACCGGAAAGTTAAAGAGAAATAAAGCTTACAAGAGACATATCTTAACAAAGAAGACAACAAAGACTAAGAGAAATCTTAGAAAACCGGCTATGACAGATAAGACAAACGTTAAGAATATGAAGAAGATTTTACCATACATGTAAGATTTTGTTAAGGAGGATATTAAGATGGCAAGAGTTAAAGGCGGTTTAGGCGCTAAGAAGAGACATAACAGAACTTTAAAGTTAGCTAAGGGTTACAGAGGCGCTAGATCTAAGCAGTATAGAGTAGCTAAGCAGTCCGTAATGAGAGCCTTAACAAGTTCTTATGCTGGACGTAAAGAGAGAAAGAGACAGTTCCGTCAGTTATGGATTGCCCGTATTAACGCAGCAGCTCGTTTAAACGGACTTTCATACAGCCAGTTCATGCACGGCTTAAAGCTTGCAGGTGCTGACCTTAACCGTAAGGTATTAGCTGACATTGCTGTTACTGATGCAGCTGGATTTACAAAGCTTGCTGAGCTTGCAAAGAGCAAGTTAAACTAATCAGAACGATAAAATCCCCGAATACTGGTTTCCGGTATCCGGGGATTTTTTACGTTTCTTTTTCGATGCCAAACGGATGAGACTCGCGGTATTCCTTCGGGGACATTCCCTTTTGCTTGTGGAAGGTCTTGGAAAAATAGAGACTATTATCAAAGCCGATGGAGTTGGCAATCGCCGTTATGGATAGCAGCGAGTGCTCCAAAAGATAACACGCCTGCTTGATGCGAAAGTCCGTCAGATATTTTTTGGGGGATACACCAAGCACAGTCTCAAAGGAGCGGAACAGATGGCTACGGCTGAGACCTACATAGGCGGCGATATCCTCCACCGTGATCGGGTAGGAATAGTTAGAACTGATGTACTCGATGCTTTTTTGTACATAGGTGTTGACGCTGTTTAAGCTGGCGGGCTTCTTGGCACAGTGCATGAAAACGGCAAGTGCTGTGTAGAGACGCCCGGTCATTTCAACGGCGTGTTCAAAGCCGTTCCCACGCGCGTCGTATATGTGTAAGAGCTGGCGCTTGACCTCATCGCCGGACGGAAGCTGTCGGATGACCGGGCTTTCGCGGGAAAAATCGGTCGCGCGGAGAATCATTGAAGCGTCACTTCCGGCAAAGCCTACCCAGGTATATTCCCATGGTTCCTCCGCATCTGCCTGATAGATGACCTCGGTGTTTGGGTAGACCAAAAAACAGTCCCCGGCAGACAGGGGAAAGGTTGAATCACCTACGCGGTAAGCACCTTTTCCGCTGATCACATAGTGGATCAGATAGTGGTCGCGGATTCCCGGTCCCCACTGATAAAGCGGATCACATTTCTGGAAGCCGACGTTGTAGACGGACAGGGAGACAAGCTCCTTTTCTTCAACTTTAAAGGAATTTTTGTTATTTTCCATGAACTTCTCCTTGTTGGCGGCGGATGACCATACCGACATCATAGGAATAGTATAGATGAGAAAATCGTGCGTGTAAATATCTCATGCAACATTTTTACATATTCTTTCTACATTTAGGTCTATACATATCAGGGCGTGTGGGATAAAATGTAGTTAACAAATGAACGAGAACAATCGAAAAAGGAGAGATGATCATGGCTATTTTAGTTACAGGTGGAGCAGGATATATCGGAAGTCATACATGCGTAGAGCTTCTCAATGCCGGATATGAGGTTGTTGTTCTTGACAATCTGTCAAACGCATCCGAGAAGTCTTTGGATCGTGTAAAGGCACTAACCGGAAAAGAGGTTAGGTTCTACAAGGGAGACATCCTTGACCGTGACATTTTAAATACGATTTTTGCAAATGAGAATATCGACAGTTGCATCCATTTTGCAGGACTTAAGGCAGTTGGAGAGTCTGTTGCAAAGCCTTGGGAGTATTACAACAACAACATCGCAGGAACCCTTACTCTGGTGGACGTAATGCGCCAGAATAACTGCAAGAACATTATCTTTTCTTCCTCCGCAACGGTATACGGAGATCCTGCACAGATCCCGATCACCGAGGAATGCCCGAAGGGACAGTGCACCAATCCTTACGGATGGACAAAGTCCATGCTTGAGCAGATCCTTATGGATATCCAGAAGGCAGATAACGAGTGGAATGTGATCCTGCTTCGTTACTTCAACCCGATCGGAGCTCATCCAAGCGGAACAATGGGAGAGAACCCGAACGGCATCCCGAACAACCTGATGCCTTACATTACACAGGTTGCAGTCGGGAAGCTTGAGAAGCTTGGCGTATTTGGCAATGACTATGACACTCCGGACGGAACCGGTGTGCGTGATTACATCCATGTTGTTGACCTTGCGGTCGGACATGTGAAGGCGTTAAAGAAAATCGAGGAGAAGGCAGGACTTTGCATCTACAATCTCGGAACCGGACACGGATATAGCGTACTTGACATTGTAAAGAACTTCGAGGCGGCAAACGACATCAAGATTCCTTATGTGATCAAGGATCGTCGCCCTGGAGATATTGCAACCTGCTACTGTGATCCGAGCAAGGCAGAGCGCGAGCTTGGCTGGAAGGCACAGTACGGAATCCGTGAGATGTGCGCAGATTCCTGGAGATGGCAGAAGAACAATCCAAACGGATACGAGGACTAATCTTCTTAGGTGCGGATTAGCTGCCGGAATAAGATGAGCGTAAAAGGCTGTTGTTTTTGTGTAAGCAGAAACGGCAGTCTTTTTCATGTAATAGGAAAGAAGTTTCCTATTACATGAAAAACGCTCCGCGAAGATGCGCAACTCGCGGAGATGAATATATAGCTATGCTATCCGCTCGTGCGCGAAAGTGTGCGTCAGGCGCACACTTTATTCTGATAAAGCACTTCCGGGCTGAATGTAATGATTTTTTGTTTTGTCTTGTAAAGTAATTGGTTGAGATGACCGATATAAGATATAGAAACGGATTTCGGAATATTTTCTAGGAGGGAAACAATGAGTAAAATCGACAGCTACAACACATACCAGAAT
>CAVHWG010000215.1:0-11393 GCA_963639645.1 Firmicutes bacterium TM09-10
ATGATAACGAGAACAGCTACACATCTCAGATGGTTCGTACAATCAAGTACTTCTCTGAGTTAGCATAATTATCATTTCTTAGAATAACTAAGTTTAATGAAAGGGTCCGGCCTTTGGGCCGGATCCTTTTTCAATGTGAGTGATAAGTGTTACGGGCGGCTGCGGGACCTGTGATGCTTTTGCTCCTCAATATGGCCGGATACGGCAGAACGGAGAATAGAAACATGGCATTAAATAAGAAAACAGTTGATGATATCAACGCACAGGGCAAGAGAGTCCTGGTAAGATGTGATTTTAACGTACCTCTTAAGGCTGGCGAGATCACAGATGATACTCGTATCAAAGCTGCTCTTCCTACAATCAAGAAGTTATTAAACGATGGTGGCAAGGTAATCCTTTGCTCACATCTTGGAAAAGTTAAAAACGGACCAAACGAAGGAGAGTCACTTGCACCGGTTGCAAAGAGACTTGAGGAGCTTCTTGGACAGAAGGTTAACTTCGTAGCTGATTACAATGTAACAGGCGAGGCAGCAACAAAGGCTGTTGAGGAGATGAAGGAAGGCGAAGTTGTATTACTTCAGAATACCCGTTTCCGTGGCGCTGAGGAGACAAAGAACGGTGAGGAGTTCTCTAAGGAACTTGCTGATCTTGCAGACATCTATGTATGCGACGCTTTCGGTTCTTCTCATAGAGCACATGCTTCTGTAGCAGGTGTTACAAAGTTCATCTCTGCTAAGGGTGGAGAGAACGTTGTTGGTTACTTAATGGAGAAGGAGATTGCTTTCTTAGGAAATGCTGTAGAGAATCCGGTTCGTCCATTCGTAGCAATCCTCGGTGGTGCTAAGGTAGCTGACAAGCTTAATGTAATCAATAACCTCCTTGAGAAGTGTGACACACTGATCATCGGTGGTGGTATGGCTTACACATTCATCAAGGCTCAGGGATATGAGATCGGTCTTTCTCTCTGTGATGATGAGAAGCTTGATTACTGTAAGGAAATGATGGCTAAGGCTGAGAAGATGGGCAAGAAGATCCTTCTTCCTGTTGATGCTGTTACAATCAAGGATTTCCCGAACCCAATCGATGGACCTGTTGAGACAGAGACTTGTGATATCACTGCTATGCCGGCTGACCGTGAGGGATGCGATATCGGACCTAAGACAGCAGAGATGTTCGCAGAGGCTGTTAAGACAGCGAAGACCGTTGTTTGGAACGGACCAATGGGTGTATTCGAGAACCCTACACTTGCAGCAGGTACTCTTGCAGTTGCTAAGGCTCTTGCAGAGACAGATGCTACAACAATCATCGGTGGTGGAGATTCCGCTGCAGCTGTTAACCAGATGGGTTATGCAGACAAGATGAGCCATATCTCTACCGGTGGTGGAGCTTCCCTTGAGTTCTTGGAAGGTAAGGAGTTACCGGGCGTTATGGCAGCCGATGACAAATAAGACTGTGAAATAATTTACGGCTCCCATATATGTGGCGATAGCTTCGTTGCCCAGCACTTGAAGTACCTAGGTGCGTACGTCGGCGTGCTGGGCGCCTTGCTCTAGCTGCATATCTGGAAGCGTGGCATGTGAGAGCATGCTGAAAAAAGATGAGGAGATAATGAATCATGGCAAGAAAGAAAATCGTAGCCGGCAACTGGAAGATGAATATGACTCCAAGCCAGGCTGTAAAGTTAGTTGAAGAGTTAAAGCCATTAGTAGTTTCTGACAGCGTAGAAGTAGTTTACTGTGTACCGGCAATCGACATCGTACCTGTTGTTGAGGCTGTTAAGGGAACCAACGTAGCTGTTGGTGCTGAGAATATGTACTTCGAGGAGAAGGGTGCTTACACCGGAGAGATCTCTGCTGAGATGCTTGTTGATGCAGGTGTTAAGTATGTTGTTCTTGGACATTCCGAGAGACGTGACTACTTCAAGGAAGATGACGTATTATTAAACAAGAAGGTTAAGAAGGCTTTCGAGGCTGGTCTTACACCAATCCTTTGCTGTGGAGAGACTTTAGAGCAGAGAGAGATGGGCGTAACTCTTGACTGGATCCGTCTTCAGATCAAGTCTGATCTGGCTGGCGTCCCGGCTTCTGATGTTGCTAAGATGGTTATCGCTTACGAGCCAATCTGGGCAATCGGAACAGGAAAGACGGCTACTTCTGACCAGGCTCAGGAAGTTTGCGGCGCTATCCGTGAGTGCATCAAGGAAGTTTATGACGAGGCTACTGCAGAGTCTGTTCGTATCCAGTACGGCGGATCTGTAAATGCCGGCAATGCAGCAGAGCTTTTCGCAAAGCCTGACATTGACGGTGGTTTAGTTGGTGGAGCAAGCTTAAAGGCTGACTTCGGCAAGATCGTTAACTACTAGAATTGAAATTGTAATGTAAAAGAAAGGCTATCCGTCTGGGATTTCTACAGACGAATAGCCTTTTTACGAGAGATAAGTATAAATAGTTATGAACAAAAGGCGTTGGATCAATGCGGCGTTGTTACTTTGCTTTCTGATTGTACTTGTAGGGGCAGGTACAGCAGGAAAAAGCAACGGATCGCAGACGGTTGTGATGGTGGATTCAGAGCAGATTGCAGATTCCGGGCTGACGGAGTTGAACGAAACGGAAGAGGCAACAGAATCACAATCGGACAATCAGGAGGAAAAAAGCTACGATGAGATCGTAGAGGCAATAAATATACTGCTTACAGATGGAACGTCGGAATACTATGACCGTTATCCGGTGGATGAGACCTTTTTCCAGTGGCTGGAGGCACGATACGGAATCGGAACGTTAAAAGAGATCGCGCAGAAGGTGCAGGACAAAGATGCGGATGGAGATTTATGGTATCGAATGACCGGATGCACGATGCATGTGTTGTGGCTGGAATTCTGTAAAGAATATCAGTACCAGACCTATCGGCTGAACAATGTGACCTACAAAGATGCAGTGGAGGATACAAAGATAACGATCGATTTTGTCGGCGATATCAATTTTGACCCGACGTGGTACACGATGGAATATGCCAGCCGCAAGGGTGGCATCGAGTCATGCATCTCGGCAGACATTCTTAACGAGCTGCAGTCGGCAGATATCACGATGGTCAACAATGAGTTCTGTTTTACGCGCGAGACACAGACGCAGGAGGACAAGGCATACAGTTTTAAGGCGGATCCCGTACAGGTGGATGCTTTGGACCTCTTCGGTGCGGACATCGTTTCGCTCGCCAACAATCACACCTGTGATTACGGGGAGGCGGGACTCCTTGAGACAATCGATACTCTGAAAGAAAATGGCATCGTATACAGCGGCGCGGGCCGCAATCTGGACGAGGCGAGTGCTGTGCAGTATTTTGTGACCGGAGGGCGCAAGATCGCGTTTGTCTCTGTAACGGAGATCGAACGATTCTATCATTTTACGAAGAAAGCCGGAGAGAATACACCGGGCGTGTTAAAAACGCAGCAGGAGGAAACGGTACTTGCGGAGATCGCCGAGGCGCGTGCCAACAGCGATTATGTGATCATGTTCGTGCACTGGGGTGCGGAAGGCAGGATCAAACAGGATGCCGATCAGCGCGCTTTGGCAAAGAAATATGTCGACGCGGGCGTGGACGCGATCATCGGCTCTCATCCGCACCGCCTGCAGGGCGTGGAATTTATCGATGATGTGCCGGTTGTTTACAGTCTGGGCAATTTCTGGTTCTCGACGGGAACGCTCTATGCGACGATCGGACAGATCGAGATTGATGAGAACGGTGCGCTTGCATTACGCCTTTTACCGTGTATGCAGCGTGGCAAGCGGACAAGGCTGCTGACGAAGGAAGAGGACTGCAAGAATTTTTATCAATATGTGGCAGATGTGTCGGAGAATGTGCAGATCGATGCGAATGGTGTGTTTGCGCCGTGGAACGAGGCGGATCTGACGGATACGCCGCCTGCGTACCGCTCCGGCAGACAGTACGGTCAGCATTTTGACGATGCGGATCTTACGCTGCGGCCGATCGATGTGGTCGGAAATCTGCAATAGTTGCGCGGTAAAGGACTTGCAATTTTTAGCGAATTTAGTATTATAGTAACTGAATTGATGAGCATAATGAAATTTAAGTAGAAAGTGAGATAAGATTATGAGTAAAAAACCTGTTGTATTGATGGTACTTGACGGTTATGGTCTGAGTGACCGCACAGAGGGTAACGCAATCGCTATGGCGAACACCCCTGTTATGGATAAATTGATGAAGGAGTGTCCTTTTGTAAAAGGCGCTGCTTCCGGACTGGCAGTCGGTCTTCCGGACGGACAGATGGGTAACTCTGAGGTTGGTCATATGAACATTGGTGCCGGCCGCATTATTTACCAGGATCTGACAAGAATTACAAAGGCAATCGCAGACGGCGATTTCTTTGAGAACAAGGCATTACTTACGGCTATGGACAACTGTAAGAAGAATGATTCCGACCTGCATCTGTGGGGACTTCTTTCCGATGGTGGTGTACATTCCCACATTGAGCATCTGTATGGACTTCTTGAGATGGCAAAGAAGCAGGGACTGGCCAAGGTTTATGTTCACGCATTCTTAGACGGTCGTGACACTCCGCCTGCATCCGGTAAGGATTACGTTCAGCAGCTTCAGGATAAGATGAATGAGATCGGCGTTGGACAGATCGCTTCTTTATCCGGACGTTACTATGCAATGGATCGTGATAACAACTGGGATCGTGTACAGAAGGCTTATGATTCCCTGACCAAGGGAGAGGGCGTACAGGCAGAAGATGCGGTACAGGCTATGGCGGATTCCTACGCACAGGATGTAACCGATGAGTTCGTTCTTCCGACCGTTATCGTGAAGGATGGCAAACCGGTTTCTGTTGTAAAAGAGAATGATTCTGTGATTTTCTTTAACTTCCGTCCTGACCGTGCGCGTGAGATCACTCGTGCATTCTGTGATGACAAGTTCACAGGCTTTGAGCGTCCGTTTATTAAGACAACCTACGTATGCTTCAAGGATTACGATGAGACAATTCCAAACAAGATCATCGCTTTCGAGAAGGAGCATATCACAAATACATTCGGTGAGTACCTTGCAAAATGCGGAAAGAAGCAGCTTCGTCTTGCTGAGACAGAGAAGTATGCACACGTTACATTCTTCTTCAACGGCGGCGTTGAGGAGCCAAACGTAGATGAGGCTCGTCTGCTTGTTAATTCTCCGAAAGATGTTGCAACTTATGACTTAAAGCCTGAGATGAGCGCTCCGGAAGTCGGAATGGATCTTGTTGAGGCAATCAAGTCAGACAAGTATGATGTGATCGTTATCAACTTTGCAAACCCTGACATGGTTGGTCATACCGGTGTGATCCCTGCAGCAGTTAAGGCTGTAGAGCGTGTGGACAGCCTTGTTGGCGATGCTGTACAGGCAGTTAAGGATGTGGACGGTGCGCTCTTTATCTGTGCCGACCACGGTAACGCAGAGCAGATGATCGACTATGAGACTGGAAAGCCTCATACCGCTCATACAACCAACCCGGTTCCGTTTATTCTTGTGAATGCAGATCCGAAGTACAAGCTTCGTGAGGGCGGATGTCTTGCAGATATCGCTCCGACATTGCTGCAGATCATGGGACTTGAGCAGCCGGCAGAGATGACAGGAAAGTCACTCCTTGTTGAGTAGTGATACAAGTAAATAGAATGGGAGCAGGCGTAATGCCTGCTCCTTTTTTTGCATGTGCGCCTTGCGGCGCGCGTCGCTAATGGGTGAAAGTCCCTAATCCGCCCTAGTAGTGGGAAGGACACAGCCAAGACCAAGGGTGTCCATCGTGAGGTGGAATCTGAAGGAAGGTGGAGGCAAATCTCTGGTCTGACGAACAGAAATCACATCAGGCTATAGTTAAGGATAAGGTTGCACCACAAACCAAAGTCCAATAACTACCCGGAATTAACTGTAGTAAATGTGGCAGATATATGGAGAGAAAGAAACGTGTGGTACCAAGGGAGGTCTCGTCAGCGGATGGAAACAGAGTATGAAATCCGTCAGTAACAACGAATGGCGAGAAGTCAGCAGAAGCCATAGTAAACCGATGGTTGCAAACATCGGCGAAGGGCTGAACTTTAGGAGACACAAGCAATGAATGTAACTGAAAGTAGATTTAAGAACAGACAACTTCATATGGAAGACTATCTGCAAATGGTATCTGCGGAACAGAAAGAGTATGCAGAAGTGTTCGACTACTCTAAGATTACTGAAAAGAGCGGTGTCATCACAGACTATTGGACGAACAATCTTTTGGATTTGATTTTGCGAAAGGACAATCTAAATAAAGCCTATAAGCGGGTCAAGATGAACAAGGGAAAAGGTGGAATCGACGGTATGCAGGTAGATGAACTTCTACCATTCCTTAGAGAAAACCAAGAAACCTTAATCCAGGAGATAAGGGAAGGAAAATATAAACCTAACCCGGTTCGAAGGGTAGAAATACCCAAGGAAACAAAAGGCGAGTTTCGAAAGCTTGGAGTCCCCACTGTTGTCGATAGAGTAATTCAACAGGCAATAGCACAGGAATTATCGCCAATCTACGAGGAGCAATTCTCGAAGAACAGTTTTGGTTTCAGACCAAAGCGAGGAGCACAGTATGCCATCAGACAATGCCAAAAGAATGTAAACGATGGCTATGTATATGTGGTAGATATGGACTTGGAAAAGTTCTTCGACACAGTATGCCAGAGTAAACTGATTGAGGTGTTGTCACGAACCATCAAAGACGGCAAAGTTATATCTCTGATACACAAATACCTAAATGCGGGAGTAATCGCAAATGGAATGTATGAACGTACAGAAATCGGCATGCCACAAGGTGGTCCGTTAAGTCCGTTGCTCAGTAATGTAATGCTTAACGAGTTAGACAAGGAACTGGAGCGTAGAGGACATAGATTTGTCCGCTATGCAGACGACTGTATGATTTTCTGTAAAAGTAGAAAGAGTGCAGAAAGAACCTTGGAAAACATTATCCCGTTTATAGAAGGAAAGCTATTCCTTAAAGTAAATCGGAGAAAAACAGAGGTGGCTCATATCAGCAAAGTTAAATACCTTGGATATACCTTTTATAGACACAAAGGGAAATGCAGATTAAGAGCACACCAAAAGTCAGTCACCAAGATGAAGAATAAAATCAGGGAACTGACAGACAGAAATAATGGCATGAGCAACGCTAAAAGAGAAGAAAAATATCAACAATTCGTGCGGGGATGGATAAATTACTTCAAACTTGCAGACATGAAGAATCTTCTCAAAGAAACAGATGAATGGGCAAGGCGCAGAATCAGAGCGGTCTACTGGAAACAATGGAAGAAAATCAAGACAAAGTATCGAATGCTTAAAGCACTAGGACTTGAACATTGGAAAGCAAAAGAACTTGCCTGTAGCCGAAAAGGTTACTGGAAAATGGCAAAGGTACTGAACCAAATCTTTTCGAATAAAATAATAGCCAAGCTTGGATACACATCCATGCTTGACTATTATCTAACAGTTTGTGAAAACTAGAGAACCGCCGTATACCGAACGGTACGTACGGTGGTGTGGGAGGTCGGTAGATAAAATAATTATCTACCTCCTACCCGATTGTATAAGCTGATTGATATGGATATATAAGTGTATCTAATAGTAGAGGAAATGTGTACAAAAATACTAATAAATAACGCCTTTTTTTCTATGTGCACAGGGCGGGTTGCCTAAGCCAAATTCATTGACTTTCCAAAAGCCACTGTATTATAATTTTGATAGTTGGTCAAAGAGCCTTTTGACACAGACAACAAATATAATTCGAAAGCATAGGATGGAGGACATAAGAACATGCAGGAATTTAAACCGTTCAAAGAAGGTAAAGTAAGAGAAGTTTATGATAACGGAGACAGTCTGATTATCGTTGCAACTGACCGTATTTCAGCATTTGATAACATCTTGAAGAACAAGATTACAGACAAGGGTGCGATTCTCACCAAGATGTCCAAGTTCTGGTTTGATTTTACCAAGGATGTGGTTCCGAACCATATGCTTTCCGTTGATGTAAAAGATATGCCGGAATTCTTCCAGCAGGAGCGTTTTGATGGCAACAGCATGATGTGTAAGAAGCTTGAGATGCTTCCGATCGAGTGTATCGTTCGCGGATACATTACAGGAAGCGGCTGGGCAAGTTACAAGGAGAACGGAACCGTTTGCGGCATCACACTTCCGGAAGGTCTTGTTGAGTCTGACAAGCTGCCTGAGCCGATCTACACACCAAGTACCAAGGCAGATCTCGGTGATCATGATGAGAATATCTCATTTGAGCAGTCGGTAGAAGTTCTTGAGAAAATCTATCCGGGCAAGGGACTGGATTACGCAACACAGATCAAGGACTGCACGATCGCTTTATACAAGAAGTGTGCAGAGTATGCATTGAGCAAGGGCATTATTATCGCAGATACCAAGTTCGAGTTCGGTCTTGATGAGAACGGTAAGGTTGTTTTAGGTGATGAGATGCTCACACCGGACAGCTCAAGATTCTGGCCACTCGAGGGTTACAAGCCTGGTCAGGGACAGCCTTCCTTCGACAAGCAGTATGTAAGAGACTGGCTGATAGCAAATCCGGACAATGATTTCTTACTTCCGGAAGAAGTTGTGACAAAGACGGTTGACAAGTACAAGGAAGCTTATGAGCTTTTGACCGGAACGCCTTTTACAAGATAAATTACAGTTGGAGATTTAGAATGAATCAGAATAAATGTTTTGACAGCACATACGACGAGGACATCCTGCACGAGGAGTGCGGTGTCTTCGGCATGTACGACTTTGACGGTAACGATGTGGCATCGTCCATTTACTATGGATTGTTCGCGCTGCAGCATCGTGGTCAGGAGAGCTGCGGTATCGCCGTCAGCGACACGAACGGACCGAAGGGCAAAGTTTTATCCTACAAGGGAATGGGACTGGTCAATGAAGTGTTTACACCGGATCACTTAGAGGATATGAAAGGCGATATCGGTGTCGGACATGTTCGCTATTCGACCGCCGGTTCCTCGACACGCGAGAACGCGCAGCCGCTCGTGCTCAACTACGTGAAGGGAACGCTTGCGCTGGCGCACAACGGTAACCTGATCAATGCGAATGAGCTTCGCCATGATCTTGAGTACACCGGAGCCATCTTCCAGACGACGATCGATTCCGAAGTGATCGCTTACCATATCGCGCGTGAACGACTTAACTCCAAGACCGCAGAGGAAGCCGTGCGCAGAGCCTGCCAGAAGTTAAAAGGCGCTTATGCGCTTGTTGTATCCAGTCCGCGTAAGCTGATTGCTGCAAGAGATCCGTTCGGATTTAAGCCGCTTTGTATCGGCAAGCGAGACAACGCGTACATCGTGACATCCGAGACTTGTGCTCTGGATACGATCGGTGCAGAATTCGTCCGTGACGTTCTTCCGGGCGAGGTTGTTACTATTACGAAGGATAACGGTATCGAGTCGAATCTGACGATGGCACTTCCGAAGGAACAGGAAGCAAGATGCATTTTCGAATATATTTATTTTGCAAGACCGGACAGCCATATCGACGGCAAAAGCGTTTATGCAAGCCGTGTTCAGGCAGGACGTTTTCTTGCACAGGATTCGCCGGCTGATGCGGATCTCGTGACGGGCGTACCGGAATCCGGTAACGCTGCGGCACTCGGTTATTCGCTGGAGTCGGGAATTCCGTACGGTACGGCTTTTGTCAAGAACGGATACGTTGGAAGAACTTTCATTAAGCCGAAGCAGAGCAGCCGTGAGTCGAGTGTGCAGGTGAAGCTGAATGTGCTTCGTGAGGCTGTTGCCGGCAAGCGTGTGATCATGATCGATGATTCGATCGTTCGAGGAACGACATCTGATCGTATCGTCCGCATGCTGCGTGATGCGGGTGCGACCGAGGTGCATGTAAGAATCAGTTCACCGCCATTTTTGTGGCCTTGTTACTTTGGAACAGATATTCCGGCAAGAGAGCAGCTGATCGCTTACAACCGTACGATCGAGGATATCCGCAAGATCATCGGTGCGGATTCGCTCGGATATCTTGGAATCGATCGTCTCTCCGAGATGGTGGACGGACTTCCAATCTGTAAGGGATGCTTTACCGGAGAGTATCCGATGGAGCCGCCGAAGGAAGATATCCGCGGTGAATATTATGACAAGGAAATTGATCTTGAGCGCAAGATGAGCCGCTCGTAATAAAAAGGAGATACATAATGAGTACAGACAGATATACAAGCCCGCTCTCCGAGCGTTACGCGAGCAAGGAGATGCAGTACATTTTCTCACAGGATATGAAGTTTTCGACCTGGAGAAAGCTTTGGATCGCTTTGGCTGAGACTGAGATGGAGCTTGGTCTTTCCGAGAACGGCAAGCAGGTCATCACACAGGAGCAGATCGATGAACTGAAAGCACATGTTGATGACATCAATTACGATGTTGCCAAGGAACGTGAGAAACTGGTCCGCCACGATGTTATGAGCCATGTATATGCATATGGTCAGCAGTGCCCGAAGGCAGCCGGTATCATACATCTTGGAGCAACTTCCTGCTACGTTGGTGACAACACCGATATCATTGTGATGAACGAGGCATTAAAGCTTGTACACAAGAAGCTTGTCAGCGTGATCGCAGAGCTTGCAAATTTCGCAGAGAAGTACAAGGATCAGCCGACACTGGCATTTACCCATTTCCAGCCGGCGCAGCCGACAACCGTAGGTAAGAGAGCGACGCTTTGGACACAGGAATTTCTGATGGATCTTGAGGATCTTGAGTATGTGCAGAGCACATTAAAGCTCCTCGGTTCCAAGGGAACAACCGGTACACAGGCAAGTTTCTTAGAGTTATTTGACGGAGATCAGGAGACTATCGACAAGATTGATCCGATGATCGCCGAGAAGATGGGATTCAAGGCATGCTATCCGGTATCCGGACAGACTTATTCCAGAAAAGTCGATACAAGAGTATTAAACGTCTTAGCAGGTATCGCAGCCAGCGCGCATAAGATGTCCAACGATATCCGTCTTCTTCAGCATTTGAAGGAAGTGGAGGAGCCTTTCGAGAAGAACCAGATCGGATCTTCCGCTATGGCTTACAAGCGCAATCCGATGAGAAGTGAGCGTATTGCTTCCTTGTCACGTTATGTGATGGTTGACGCGTTAAATCCGGCGATCACATCCGCTGCACAGTGGTTTGAGAGAACACTGGATGATTCCGCAAACAAGAGATTATCCGTACCGGAAGGATTTCTTGCAATCGACGGAATTCTTGATCTGTGCTTAAATGTCGTTGATGGACTTGTGGTATATCCGAAGGTTATCTACAAGCACTTTATGGCAGAGATTCCGTTTATGGCAACCGAGAATATTATGATGGATGCCGTAAAGC
>CAVHWG010000216.1:0-9319 GCA_963639645.1 Firmicutes bacterium TM09-10
TTGACGATGATGAACTCATGGATCAGGTCGTTGAGATCATGGATGCCGCAAAAGATTTAAATGACGGCGCATCGGAGCTTTCTGACGGCAGCTCCGATCTGCTGGACGGTTCCGACAGCTTAATGGATGGCGCACAGGCGCTTTTTGACGGCGCGGACTCTCTGGACGATGGAATCAGCAGCTTAAATGAGGGCGTTACGACAATGCAGAAGACACTCAACAAATTAAATAAGCAGTCGAAGAATCTGACCGGCGGCTCCGCCAAAATGCAGAAAGCATTGAAGAAATTGCAGTCGCAGCTGACTCCGGTTACGCTTTCGACTGAAAGCCTGACACAGCTTACCGAAAGTTCTGCCGCGATCAAGAAAGGCATCAATGATGCATACAAGGGAGCAATAGCGCTCAACAAGAGTCTGTCTTATGACAGCTACAAGGCAACGATGAAAGCAAACGGGCTGGATATGGATCAGCTTCAGGCGGGAAATACGAAGGCGATCAATTCCCTTTCTTCACAGATCAAGGATCTGTCCGCATCGATCGCGCAGCTTAAGAGTATTCCGGGCTATGAGAGCAGCAAGGAATATCAGACACAGGTTGCACAGCTTCAGGCGCAGGTGGACAGTCTGACCGAGATCGTAACGCTTTTGCAGGGAAACAACGGTGCGATCAGCGGAACTTCCCAGTATCTGGATGCCGCAGGCAAAGGCGCTTCGGATCTGGAATCAGGATTAAAGGAACTGAATACCAGCTACAAGCAGTTTGATGAGGCAATCAATACACTTGCCGACGGTTTATCCGGACTTGCGGTCAATGTCAGTGCATTAAAGACCGGTGTGGATCAGATCGTGGACAGCTACGAGACACTCGATACCGGAATCAACGATTACACGGACGGCGTGGCAAGCATTGTAGCCGCATATCAGCAGATCGCGGACGGAACCGGAACACTTGTGGACGGAAGCAGCCAGCTTTTGGACGGTTCTAAGTCGTTAAAAGACGGAACTTCTGATCTCTATGACGGTGCATTAAAGTTAGACAACGGCATCAAGGAACTTTCGGACGGAACGCAGGAGTTCTATGATCAGACTTCCGATATGGACGAAAAAGTGCAGGATAAGCTCGATACGATGCTCGATTCCCTAAGCGGAAGCGATGACGAAATCGTATCATTCGTTTCCGACAAGAATACGAATGTGCAGTCCGTGCAGTTCGTCATCAAGACCGATGCGATCGAGAAAGCGGAAGTGGAGCAGGTGACGGAGGAGACAACAGAGAAACTGAGTTTCTGGGAGAAGTTGGTAAATCTCTTCAAATTCTAAATATTTTAAGATGACACCAACCTGAAAAGGTATCAATAATCGGCAGTGGAGTTTTGAAATCCTGATGGATGAAAGAACTACACTGCTGATTTTTTACTGCTGATTTTTTGTTTGTAAAATGTATTCGATATTGTTTTGATATGATATAGTTAGAGTAATAGGAAAATTGATGTTGAAGTGAAAAGGACAGAGGAGTAAAACGAACATGAAATTCGATCTGATTATAAAGAAGCTGATTGTGTCGCATACAACGATTTCCACGATGGAGAGCTGCACGTCCGGTCTGATCGCATCGATGATCACGGACACGGAGGGGGCATCGGCAATCTTTCCGGGAGGATTTGTGACGTATCTGAACGAGACGAAAATTCTTGTGGGTGTCGATGCTGATGTTATCCGAGAGTACGGTGTGTATTCGAAGGAGTGCGCGGAGGCGATGGCAAAGACGGTGCAGGCGAAGCTTGGCACGGACATCGCGATCGGAATTACGGGAACGACCGGCAATATCGATCCGAACAATGCAGACAGTGTGCAGGGGCAGGCTTTTTTCTGTATTCAGATGAAGGGTGAGACCTATTCGTATGAAATCAGGGAAGATGTCACCGGAAAAAGCAGACATGAGATCAAACAGAGGTATGCGGAGAGGGTGTTTGAGAAGCTGGGAACATTAGTTGCAAGATATTAATAATCATTAGAGGAATGTTATGAAAATGAAACGTGTAAGAAATCCTTTTGGGACGAATGCTATAATTATTATGATCGTTCTTTGGATGATAAATCTGATTTTGACAAAAGAAAACTTGATACACACTTTATTTTGGGGAGGTGGAAAACTTACAGACTATACCGGTATTTCGTATGCAAGTGTATTTTCGCAACACGAATTCTGGAGGATTATCACATATGGATACACGCAGACGGCAATCTGGCATCTTCTTGGATTTGGATTGGGATATTTGTTTGGCTATTTTATAAAAGGGGCTTCAAATTGTATAGCGTCATCTAAAATGAATCATGAATTTTAATTTACATTAAGGTTTCTATCGTATCATCTTATCAAAGGATATGAAGGAGATGGTGATACGATATGAAATCAAAATTCTTAAAGTTCGCAACATCATCATTTATGGGATTTCTCATAGATTATGCATTGTTTTGCGGACTTTCTTTTTTGTTTCCTAACACGAAAAATTACATATTGCTTGCGAATGTCGCGGCACGCATTGTGAGTGCAGTCTGCAATTATACGATCAATTGCCGATTGGTATTTAAGGAGAAAACGACGGCAAAGTCAGCCGCCTCATACTTTGCGCTTGCGGTACTGATCCTGTGCATGAACAATGTGGTCCTGCTCGTGTATACGGCGATACCTGGGCTGTCGCTTTATATTGCAAAGATATTGACGGAACTGACGCTTTTTGTCACAAGCTATCTCGTGCAGAAAAAAATTATTTTCCGGCGGAAGTTTTAATTTGCTTTAAGGTTGATGCTTTATCCTTTGGTCATAAAAGAAATGATCGAATCTAAAGGAGGAATTTCTTATGAGTAAGATGCGATATGCTTTGATTCCGGCATACCAACCGGATGAACGATTGATAGAGATTACAAAACAACTGACAGCAAACGGTTTTCATGTGGTGATCGTGGATGACGGAAGCGGAGACGAATACGCGGACCTCTTTTTTGAAGTGCTTTCGTATGCGGACATTTTTATTCATGAGCAGAACCGTGGAAAAGGCGCAGCACTTAAGACGGGACTTGAGGCGATCGCGGCAAAAGCGGGCGAAGATTATGTGGTCGTGACGCTGGATGCGGACGGACAGCATGCAATTGAGGATGTGATAAAAGTCACAGAGGCGGCAGAGGCAGATCCGGATGCACTCGTGCTCGGCGCGCGTGGTTTTGATACGAATGTGCCGATGAAAAGCAGGCTTGGCAACGACATTACAAGATGCGTGTTCTCCTTTGTAACGGGAGTGAAGGTGCAGGATACACAGACCGGACTTCGGGCTTTTTCCGATAAATATGTGGCAAAGATGAGGCAGATCGAAGGTGAGCGGTACGAGTACGAGATCAATGTTTTGCTGGAATGTGCGAAGCAGAACACGAGGATCTGTGAGGTGCCGATCAGGACGATCTATCTCGATGAAAATAAGAGTTCACATTTTCATGCAGTAAGGGATTCGTTTCTGATCTATGCGGAGATCTTAAAACACATGGACATTCGAATAGAAAGGCGTGGTGCGGGATGGTAGATAATGATTATGGCAGAAGTACGGAAAATAAGAGACAGCGTAGACGAAAGGAAAAGGGATGCGTTTGGATGGAAGCGATATATGCTGCGGTGCTCATGGCATTTACCGTATATATGCTGCTTGATACATTCGTGATCTCGAAGAAAATTGTGGTCGTGGATGCGGCACAGAATGTTTCGGCAAGTGGAAGTGATACAAACGATGCTGCAAATGAAAAAGGTGGCTCAGGCACGGTCAATACAACCTCCACGACGTATGAAGATGACAACATCAAAATTACGCTGACCGATTATCGCGAGAACGATACGGACATTCATGTGGCGGATGTGACTGTCAGTTCCGCGGAATATTTAAAGACGGCTTTTGCGCAGAGTTCTTACGGTAAAAATGTCACGGAGACGACTTCGGATATTGCGGAAAATGTGAATGCGATTCTAGCGATCAACGGCGATTATTACGGAGCGCAGGAGTGCGGATATGTAATACGAAACGGCGTACTGTACCGTTCGACTGCCAAAAGCGGCAATGAGGATCTGGTCATCTACACGGACGGAAGTTTTGAAATTGTAAGTGAAGATGACATTACGGCGGAAGAACTGTTAGATAACGGTGCTCAGAATGTGCTCTCGTTCGGCCCGGCACTGGTAAAAGACGGAGCGGTAAGTGTGACGGAGCATGAAGAGGTAGGCAAAGCGATGGCGAGCAATCCGCGGACGGCGATCGGTATCATCGATGAGAACCACTGTGTGCTTGTTGTGGCAGACGGAAGAACATCGGAGAATGAAGGCTTATCGCTGTACGAACTGGCAGAGTTTATGGAAAGTCTCGGCGTGCAGACCGCATACAATCTGGATGGAGGCGGATCATCCACCATGTATTTTAACGGTGAAGTGGTCAACCAGCCGACCACAAATGGGCACTCCATCGAGGAGCGACGTGTGAGCGACATCATTTATATCGGATATTAGAAAGTAAAGTGTGTGTTTTAAGAAAGAGAGGCGGAGCATGTTGGGTAACAGAATCAGAAAGAATACAATATTGGCAGCATTTTGTGTGATATTTGCAGTGATATATGAGTATTTCAGCCATCAGGTTTATTCCGCGTACATGATCGGAGCGTTTCTGTTTCCGGTCGTACTCGGAATTGTCCCGGACATTTTACGGGAAAAAACGCATCGCAAGGTGAGCGGGATTGCACTCACCCTGCAGCAGTGCGGGATTTACACGCTTGTGATCGGCAGTATTTTCCGCGGTGTACTTGATATCTATGGAACCACGAATCAGGCAGGCGTGCTTTACTGGATTGCCGGGTGGGGACTTGTGATCGTTGGTGGAATTGCTTAACATGACAAAAGCAAAATCCATTGCGGGTGATATTCATGACTGTGTAGATGAGATGTTGCATTGGTATATCTAAAAATATGTTATGACTGCTATTCTTTGCCTGCTATAATTTTACAACAGAAAACTATCCATTTCAACGTAGACCGTGTACTTTCAAAGGAAGTTAGTTTTATGAAACTCATCTTGGAAAAAGCAGAAAAAAATGATATGATACCGGTATGAAAGGAGTGCTTTTAAACATGAACGAAATTATTAAAGCGATGGAAGAGCGCAGAAGCATCCGCAAGTTTAAGCCGCAGATGCCGAAGAAAGAAGATTTACAGCAGATCGTGGAAGCCGGTCTGTATGCTGCCAACGGTATGGGAAGACAGGCAACGATCACGGTTGCGGTCACGAACAAGGAGCTGCGCGATAAATTATCAGCTATCAACTGCAAGATCGGTGGTTGGGATGAGGGCGTTGATCCGTTTTACGGAGCACCGGCAATCCTGATCGTTCTTGCGGAGAAAGATTGGAGAAATCGTGTATATGACGGAAGTCTTGTGATGGGCAACATGATGCTTGCCGCACACTCGCTCGGACTTGGAAGCATCTGGATCCACAGAGCAAAGGAAGAGTTTGAGATGCCGGAGTACCAGCAGATTTTGAAGAAACTCGGTGTTGAAGGCGAGTGGGAAGGTATCGGTCACTGTGCGGTCGGATACATCGACGGTGAGATGCCGAAAGCTGCCGAGCGCAAGCCAAACCGGGTATTCTGGGCAGAATAAGATTAAGGAAGATGGAGGATAAAAAGATGGCAATTCAGTCAATTGATGCAGAGGATGATCAGTTCGCATATCGCTATGATACGCAGCTTCTGATCGATAAGAGAGACAAGGATCTCGATGAGGATGAGATCGCCGATTACATCACCGATCATTTTGAGGGCAACAGCCTGATCGCTGCGGGAGATGAGGATCTGGTCAAGATTCATTTCCATACCAACGAGCCGTGGAAGATTCTGGAGTATTGCAACTCCGTTGGTGAGATCTACGACATCGTTGTGGAAGATATGATCCGTCAGGCGGACGGAAAGCAGGGTTAATGAAGTGTGATCTTCTCGGTGAGAGGGAGCAACTTATCATAATCCTGATGAATGTTTTGTAATTGAATACGCACTTGATCAAGGGGCAATTTGTGTTTATAGTATTTGTAACACGTTGCTCCTTTTTATTTCGTTTTTCATCATAGTTGGGTCAATGCGATTTATTGCTATGATTTGATTATAAGAATCTGAATATCTGGTGGAATCGGGAGGCGTAAATATGAACATAGCAGAATCTATTCGAAAATACAGGAAAATGTCAGGATTGACGCAGGAGGAGATGGCAAAACGGTTAGGGATGACAACGCCGGCAGTCAGCAAGTGGGAGAACGGAATCACAAATCCGGATATAGCGTTGCTGGCTCCGATCGCAAGGCTTTTTCATATATCGGTTGATACGCTTTTAGCTTATCAGGAGCAATTAACGGACGACGAGATCAATGGGATTGTTCAGAAAATCAATGATATGTTTGCAACGGAAGATTTTGCCACGGTTTATGAATGGGCGGAGCGTAAGATCAAAGAATATCCAAGTTGCAATAAACTGATCTGGAATGTCGCAATCGTGCTGGAGGCAAGACTGCTTTTTGATGACCAGACGGATGGAAAACTGTATGAACCGCAGATTTACACGTGGTATGAACAGGTGCTTGAGGATGAAGATGAGGATATCAGGCACAAAGCGGCGGACGCATTGTTTGGCTTTTCGATGCGAAAGAAAGACTATGCCAAGGCGGAAGAATATCTGACGTATTTTTCGGACTATGATCCGGTAAAGAAACTCAATCGGGGCAGATGGTATATGGAACAGGGGGAGCAGGAGAACGCACGTTATTATGCAAAGAAACAAGGGGAGATCGCACATGCATTTGAAATGGGGATTTATCAGCAATGCTCGCCAATGCTTGAGATCGTATGTGCGCAGAAGGATGTAAAAGGAACCTGTCAGGTTGTGGAACAACTGCTGAAGCATATTGAGTCGCTTTACGATTTTACCAATGCGAAACTGTATGAACATATGACGTTTCGGAAGCCGGATGAAAGCTATGCAAAAGAAGTAAGAGAGAGCCTGTTGGAAGGATTTCGTGATGAGGAGACGTTTGGATATATGAAAAGCTGCAAGGAGTGGGAGCAGTTGATAGAAACAGAAGAAGATAATTGGCTTTTGTCAGAGGCTAATAAGCGCGTTGGGAGAATAATGGAGAAAAGAATACAGTTTCATTTGATGATGTTATGAAACATTTAGGAATCAGTGAATCAGAAATTAGGGACGTTGACAAATGTAAAGACGAATAGTATATTCTCGTCTTTGACAGTTGATTCGTTAAAAAAGTGCCGCAATCCCAGTAAATACAAGGGGTGTGGCACTTTTATCTGCATACACGAAATATAGTAATGTTTTATCTTCGCTTACTTTTTTTCTGAATTCCTTTCATTTTTCGTTTTGTTATGAATTGATAGTCTGTTCTGAATCCGCAGGTTTCATGGAGATCGTCAGTGATTTCCTGACGTTCATATACCGGCATGAATCCCTGCTCTTCTATATCTGCAAATTTTATGTCCTTTAAAGTACGAAGTAGTTGTTCTGTAGTATAAGTTCCTTTCAGAGAGCGATTTAATAACCGAAAATGTAATAGAGCAAGAAAACAGGTAAGGAAATGAGCTTTGATTCTATCTTCACGGTTTAAGTAAACGGGTCTAGCTTCAAAGTCTGTTTTCATAGTTCTGAAACAATCTTCAATCTGCCATCTCCCTTCGCTTACTTTTAAGATATCTGCAACGTCATCATCAAGCAGGTCTGTACATACCGCATAAAGACCGTCATACATTTCTTCTTCAGCAATCTTATCTGTATCGAGATAATAGTGGATCTTGGCTTTTTCCCCTTCGTTGGTCACAGCCACTTTATTTACAAATCTTGCAGGATCATTTGGATTTTTGCGCTGTTTTTTCAGAGATCCGTTTGCAACCATTTTTTCTGCCCGACAGATCTGTTCTGCCCGGATAGCTTTCTGGTAAGCGGCATATTTAGGGGAATAGGTTATGATTAATCTTTGATCCAGTTTTTTTGTTGTAAATGGTTCATCTTTATAATAAAGCTGGTTCTTATCATCATCTGTCAGCTTTGTAAAATCAACAGGTTTATCATCTGAGAGACGTTTAAATCCCGTTTCGTTTAAAGCCCATGTCCGGTCTTCGGCAGGAAGTTTTTTGATGGACTGAGTGACAATGAAGGCTCGTTGTCCCATGTGATTAAAGGCACGGTTATCTTCAGAAGCAAGCCCGGCATCGCTGCAATAGATGAACTTATCACAGCCGAATTGCTGGAGAATCTTTGTCTCTAAAGGTTTTAAAGATTTCTGCTCATTTTGATTTCCAGGAAAGAGTGAAAAAGCCAGCGGGATTCCGTCTCCGTCTGTAAAAAGTCCCATTTGAATAATGGGATTCGGGCGGTGCTCTTTGCTCTTTCCGTATTTTTTAGCTCCATCTTCCTGTTCGATTTCAAAGTAGTAGTTTGTGCAATCATAATAAAGGATCCGATCCATTCTGTCACCGAGGAAAAAGCTGTTTTTATAAACTTCTGATTGAATAAAATCCATTTCAGAAGCAAGAACGGAAAGGGCTCGGTACACATCATGAAGTTCATACGTAGGAGGTTCAAGGAACTGTTTTGCAGCCCGGAAGGAAGAACTTTTGCTGGAAGGTTCCAGAACCCTTGTATAAATTAAATCAGACAAAATCGCATTAAGATCATACTCGAATTTATACCTGCTTTTGATTTTTCGGCAGACAGAATCAAGTTTCAGTCCATAGTAAATCGACTGAAGAAAAAGATATCCGCCAGAAAAAAGTTTCTGCTTGTTATAGTCCATGAGTCTGTTGGAATGAAATGGAATCATGACAGTAGCATCCTCTTTTTCACTTTTATATTTCAGTGTTTCAAGACGAGCCTGTTCATTTGCCCATTCCATAATCCCGTCACGATCCGTATGGAGCTGCTCCGATAATTCGGCTAATGTACCTAATTTTCGGATGGTCTTTGAAGTACTTTTCCCTTCGGCATTTGTATAGGACTGAGTAATATAAAAGGACTCGGAATTTTTTGATTTTGATGTTGTTATACGCACACTAATCACCTCTGTCACTATTATACTATATATCACTAAATATTACTATATAATAAAAATAAAAATTTGACACAAAAATAAGCCTGTTTCAAGGCTTTGCAGTACTTTTTTGAATTTCAATGTGTCAAACTCCCGCTCTAACATATAGGTATTTCCCATTAAAGCAATCTTGTAGTAGAATTATATATT
>CAVHWG010000217.1:0-8225 GCA_963639645.1 Firmicutes bacterium TM09-10
GACAGGAGGTGTGCAGAGTCCAAGAACCAGATTCATTACAACAACGACACCAAACTGGACGGAATCAACGCCAACTGACGTTGCAACCTGCAAAAGTACCGGGAACAGGATCAGGATTGCTGCAATCGTCTCCATAAACATTCCAACAAAAACAAGGAACAGGTTGATCAGAAGCAGCAGGATATATTTATTGGTTGTCATGCTCAGCATACCGTTCGCGATCATAGAAGGAATATGTTCCTTTGTCAGGATATAAGCAAACACGTTTGCAAAAGCAACCAACGCCATAATGGAAGCCGCGCTGGAAAGAGTCTGCTGTAGGCACTCATAAAATGTTTTCAATGTCAGTTTGCGATAAATCACAAATCCTACAAATGTACCATATACGATACATACAATCGATGCTTCTGTCGGAGTCATAATTCCGCCGATAATGCCAAGGAGAATGATCAGTGTCATAATGATCGCCCAGATGGCTTCACGGCCGGAATGAATGATTTCTCCAATCGATGCCATCTTATCTCGTTTCGGATAGTGTCTCTTTTTAGAGATAACGTAGGAAACAATACACATTCCGCCGCCCATGAGAATGCCCGGTACAATTCCGGCAACAAACATCTTCGATACAGAGATACCTGTCATAGTTGCCGCCATGATCATTGGAAGAGACGGCGGGATAATCGGTCCCATACAGCTTGACGCAGCCGTTACAGCTACGGAGAAATCCGCATCATATCCCATCTCAACCATCATCGGGATTTCAATTCCGCCAAGTGCAACCGTGTCAGAAAGCGCCGTACCGGAAATTCCGGCAAAAATCATGGATGCAAGAATATTTGCATAAGCCATACCGCCTGTGAGATGTCCGACCATTTTTTCACAGAAGTCCATCAGCTTATCTGAAATTCCACCCTGATTCATAAGATTTCCCGCGAGAGTAAATCCTGGAATACAAAGCAATGTAAAGCTATCGATTCCGGCAAAAAAACGTTGTGCAAAGGTCGTAATCGGCATGCCCGCACCGACAAAATATGCCAGAGATGAAATTCCCAGGCTGAACGCAACCGGAACTCCAACAACAAGGCACACCAGGAATGTGATAAATAATACCGCTACCATATCTATACCTCCTTTTCGTTCCAGTTAAGAATTGCCCGCAGAATCTCACAGACATACGCAACGATCATAAATCCAAACAGCAGCACCAGAGCAAAGTATACATACTGCATAGGGAGCTGCATTGCCGTCGAATACATCGGGAACTTGATAAACGCAAAAGAAAATACGGACTGTGTCAGGATATAAATATTAAATACAAGAAGCACAATTTTAATCAGAATGGCAATTACTTTATTGACCTCCGGATACTTGTGTTCCAATGCATCGTGAAGAAATTCCACATTTACGAACTCGCTTCTGTGTACCGCAACCGCACATCCAAAGGATACCATATAGATAAAGGAATAACGGGCAGCCTCCTCCGTCCATGACGGTGCGCTTGGAAGAAAGTTCCGGCTGATTGCCTGAATCAGGACACACGCAACGAATGTCAGGTAAAAAACCACGCCAAAAAAGCAGAGAATATGGTCGAATATGCTGATAAATTTATCCAGACCCTTTTTCATATACAGATCCCTCTCTTTCATAAAAGCCGGGGCGGGTTTTCACCCTGCCCCGGCAAAGCAACCGCATCACTTGTTCACAGTTCTGAATCAATCCTTATTTTGCCGGATTAGCAGCAGCAATTTTATCATACAGAGCTTTCTGGCTGTCTGTGAGAACGCTCATGGAACCGGTTGTCATCGCATCAGCAAATGCTTTCTGGTCAACATCAACAAATTCCATTCCCTCGCTCTTTAATTTTTCCTCATACTCAGCCTCGTTTGCAAGGAAGAGTTCGTGCTCATAAGCCTGCATCTCCTTACCGCCGTCAACCACGATCTGCTGTAAATCCTCCGGAAGAGCATCAAACTGGGCCTTGCCCATTGCAATGTAAACCCATGCGCGAAGATGATCTGTGCGGATAATATATTTCTGTACCTCGTAGAAGGAGTTATTCTGGATCATTGCAAGCGGGTTTTCCTGACCTTCGATAGTACCCTGCTGAAGGCTTGTGAATACCTCAGCAAGCGCCATCGGAGTAGGTTTTGCACCAACAGCCTCGAAAGCTGCAACCGTCATCGCTGACTGCGGAGTACGAATTACAAAGTTATTCATATCAGCAGGAGACTCAATCTTTTTATTGGATGTGATCTCTCTTGGGCCTCTTGCAAAATAGCCAAGCACTTTCATGCCGGCTTTTTCCATCATCCCCTCAAGCTCTTCACCAACCTCACCGTTCAATACCGCTTCCATATGTTCATCGCTCTGGATCAGATAAGGCATACCGATGATTCCGAGATCCGGCTGATATGTCTGCATGGACTCGCCTGTAAATGTGATGTCACATCCGCCCTGTGTAAGGATGGACTGGATCATATCAACCTCGCTGCCCAACTGGCTGTTTGGATAAATATTTACTGTTATGCGTCCGCCGGATTTATCCTCAACGTATTCTTTAAATTTCAGGGAGGCCTGATGCCAAGAGTCTCTCTCATCTACAATGTGTCCGATATTAATTTCATAGGTCTTTCCATCATCTGCCTTCGCAGCCTCTGCAGCTGCTGTGTCTGTCTTTGCTGCTTCCGCAGCTGCCGTTGTAGATGCAGTGCCGGAACCGCCGCACGCCGTAAGCATCATTGCAGCTCCAAGAACCAGTGCCATAGCTTTCATTGATTTTCTCATAATCTTCTTCCCTTTCTACATTTTGTTTCGGTCGGTGGGAATTCTGTATTCACATTCGACCGTATTGCCAGTGTTCCCCATCGGATAGTAATATATTGCCACAGAAGCATTTTGATATCTATTCACAATTTATCTATATTTTCTTTTTATTTTTTATGCATTTTGCCCATATTCAGCTTTCCTTTGCATATTCGATACTTATTTTTGTAGTCTATTCACAATTTTTTAGCGAGTTTTTATACATTTCTTACAATTCATTGGTTCTTATTTTTTATGATTATATATGACACAGTGTGTCTGTCCGACCTAATGTTCCGCACATACCGGTTTATCCAAAAAGAGTCCGGCAGCGGTGCTGAAACAGCCGCATACCGGACTCATAGCTAATATATTTATGATGTGATCAAAAGGCAGGAAATCCGGCACAGGCTTTCTGCACCGCCATCAACCAATAAAATACTCTCCATATGCCTCTATTTTCTTCGGCAGATCCTTTCTGAATCTTCCGAGATGTCCTGTTACAAATGCTTCCGCATCTACATCCTCAGGTATGCCCATCATCATATAATAGTAGATGCGGTTATGTTCTTCAAGAATCAGTTCCTGGTTAACGTCATTCTTTTTCGTATCCAGATATCTGACCCGATCATAATGAGCACCGATATTGTGGACACAATTCCAGATATCCATTTTATGGCTGAATTCATACAGCATACAATGCAATTCATTATCAAGTTCGAAGAAATAGTCGCTCATCGGCTTCCCGCTTCTTATTTCCCTTTCCTGAAGCTTAAGATTATGTTTCATCCTGACAAGCTGCTCCTCGGACAATAATCCCGCTGTCTCCTTAAAGATTGCATTTTCAATGACTTTTCTCGTAAAATATCCCTGACGGACAAGATTCAGATCTATATAGCTTACCTTGCTTCCCTTCTGAGGAAGAATATCCACCAGCTTTTCATTTTTCAAAAGAATCAAAGCCTCTCTGACCGGCGTGCGGCTTGTCCCGAATTGTTCACTGATCACCGCCTCATCCAGAGTTTCTCCCGGAAGAAGTGTAAAATTCATGATACTTTCCCTTAAAAGTCTGTACGCATATCTGCTGTTTGTCTCTCCGCTTCTTCGCTCACTGCATATTTCAAACGGCACAAATAATTCCCCCATTCTTGTGATAATGCAGGGCACTACGTACCGGCAACGTCTGCCTGACATCGGTGCTGCAGCTTGCAAATGCAGCTTTTTCCAGTATAAAGCACCAATTTTTTCCGTAATTCCCTCATATCTTTATATCAGAAAATATAGTTTTTGCCAATACAGGTTTTTCAATCCGGCAGATTTCTGTTCATAACCGTTGCCATATATGTGAAAGAAGCAAAAATTTGTATCTGTTCAACAGGTCTGCGAAGGTGCTGTGTGCCAGTTGCGCACGTCCGGTACAGACCGAAGCGGATCGCAGAACGTTCCGGATCAGATTCTCCCCGCAGCTATGAATGTCCTGATAAGTAACGGTTTCAACTGATATTTTTCATTGCTCGATATTCAAGAAATGTGTACGATTACCTGCTGTTTTTATCCACATCAACCGTCATTTTGTCGGAAATATATTGATATTATCTCTGCATTATAGTATAATAGTTCCAGATTTACTAATATATTATGGTATCAGGTCAAAAAGTCGGAGAGCCGATGCAGGCTTGCTTGCGCGCCCCCCCAAATTATAGTTCCGGAGGTTTTATAAATGCAGAAAATTACAACCGGGCAGGCAGTCTTTGTCATTTTAATGGCAATTCTCCTGATGTTTGTTCTTCCCATGCTTCAGTCAAAGACCGGAAAATCCTTTGTCCAGCTGTTGTTTGGGGCAAAAAAGGGAAGTGGAAAGCCTGCTGCGTCCGTCAGGGAGCCTCACGCAAAGAATAGTTCGCGCGATGATCTCACCGTCTTTCTCTCTAAACTGATCCGTTCCGCCAAAAAAAGCGAGATGCAGGTTGTCGCACCTGCAATCTTTTCCTACAAAGGGAAAAAAACAAAGCTGTTTGCATTTCTCGTCCATAAGGGCGGTGTAATCGGTATTTGCTGCTTCGGATACGGAGGAATACTCAGTGCATCTGCCTCCCCTGATAAGCCCTGGGAACAATCCCTGAACAGCAAAAAGATCAGGATCCAGAATCCTCTTGGCGTCTGCAGAGAGCAGCAGCTATTGGTCTCAGAGGCAATGAAAGCTGCCGGTATCAACGTAGAACTTGATGTACTCCCTGTTTTCACAAATCCGAATATCAACATTGAGCACCGGCCACAGGGTATATACAGCACAACAGCCTTTTTTGATTATATTGAACACACATCGGCTTTCAGAAGTGGTGGTCTCGATGTTCAGAAAACAGCAAAAGCTCTCGCCGATCTTGTCGATATCAGGAAGAAGCGCGGAGAATCATAAAACTGCCCGTTAGAAAAGGTACCGTGGGTGAATGCACTTTACCCCGACATCATAAAAAAATTGGAGGAATATCAAATGAAAGCAGTACAGATTGTAAGTCCAAATAATCTTCAGATCATTGATGTTGAAAAACCGTCCATCGATGAAAAGAACAACATTCTGGTGAAGATGACCGCAGCCGGCATCTGTGGATCCGATGTCGGCATCTATCACGGAACAAACGCGGCCGCCACTTATCCGCGTATCATCGGACACGAAATGGTCGGACGCGTTGACGAAGTCGGCAGCAATGTCAAAAGTTTAAAAGTCGGTGACCGTGTGATCATCAATCAGGTAACAAGCTGCGGTCACTGCTATCCATGTAAGATCGGGCGCGGAAACGTCTGCGATAACCTGAAGGTTCGTGGAGTCCATATCGACGGCGGATACCGTGAATACATCGCTGTTCCGGAATCTGACTGTTATCTTCTTCCGGATTCCCTTTCCGATCAGGATGCGGTTATGATTGAGCCTACAACAATTGCAATTCAGTCCTGTACAAGAGCACAGCTTGAAAAAGACGATATGCTCCTGATCTTCGGTGCAGGCGCTCTCGGCAGCACAATCTTAAAAGTTGCCCGCCAGCTCTGCGATCATATTATCGTTGCCGATATCATGGACGAGAAGTTAGAAACCGCAAAAAAGAACGGTGCA
Source organism: Firmicutes bacterium TM09-10 (assembly GCA_963639645.1). Taxonomy (GTDB): domain Bacteria; phylum Bacillota; class Clostridia; order Lachnospirales; family Lachnospiraceae; genus Roseburia. The sequence goes on from CAVHWG010000217.1 coordinate 5,912, forward strand.
AAATACACGATCAATGTATTAAAAGAGAATCTCGTCGAGAAAGTGAAAGAATATACATTCGGACATGGTACAACGGTTTCCATCGACTCTGCATGCACAAAGGATTCCCTGATCAACCTGCTTCAGGCAACGGGAAATGCCGGCCGCGTCATGACGATGGGATTTTCGACTGCTCCGACAGAGGTTAACCAGTTTGTAATCACCTCGAAGGAGCTTGATGTCCGCGGTTCCAGACTTCAGAACAAGATGTTCGGAAAAGCAATTGAGATGATCAAAGCCGGAACTCTCGATCTCAGCAATTCCATCTCCCACACCTTCCCACTCACAAAGGCTCAGGAGGCATTTGATTTCGTGGATTCCCACGATCCGTCCATCCGCAAAATTGTTTTCACCTTCGATGATCTTCGCTGACTCCGGTCTCCACCATATTTTATTTCGGGAGGTTTTCTCTTATGAAAGCAATAAGAATTATTGAGCCAAAAAATGTTGTGCTTGCCAATATTGAAAAACCGGTTCCAAAGCCGGAGGAAGCTCTGATTAAAATCGTCACTGCCGGTATCTGCGGCAGCGACATCGGTGCATTTCGTGGTACAAACAACCTTGTCTCCTATCCGAGAATCATCGGCCATGAGCTCGCAGGTATCATTGAATCAGTTCCAGAGTACAATCCAAAGGGCTTCAGGATCGGTGATAAAGTCATCGCTGATCCGTATTTATATTGCGGTCACTGCTATCCATGTAAGATTGGCCGTACAAACTGCTGTACTGATCTGCATGTTCTCGGTGTTCACGTTGACGGCGGTATGGCTGAATACTTCTGCCATCCGGCAGATATGCTTGTAAAAATGCCTGAGGATATGAGCTGGGAAGAGGCTGCTATGGCAGAACCTCTTACCATATCTCTGCACGGAATTCACCGCGGTGGTTTAAAAGCCGGTGAATACTGTGCGATTATCGGTGCAGGTCCGATTGGTCTGGTGGCTGGCATGGTCGCACAGGCCTACGGTGCCCATGCGATTTTAATTGATCTTATTGATGAGCGCCTCCAGTTTGCAAAAGAACTCGGTATTGAGTATGTGATCAACTCTAAAACAGAGGACTCTGTTGCACGCATTTCCGAGATTACAGGCGGTATTATGGCGCAGCAGGTTATGGAATGCAGCGGTGCAAATGCAGCGATCCGTTCAACGCTTGACCTCGTGTGCAATGCCGGAAGAATCACACTGACCGGATGGCCAAAGACAGAAACTCCGCTTCCGACGGATCTTATTACAAAGAAGGAAGTCGACATCCGCGGTGCACGCACAAGTGCAGGCGAGTTTGAAGAAGCGGTCGAGCTGATTCACAGTGGCAAAGTCGACATCAGGAAAATTCTCACAAAAGTGATTTCAATTGATGAAGCTCCTGCAACGATCGTTGATATAGAAAAGAATCCTGGTGACTACATGAAGGTGGTAGTCCAGGTCAACGAACCATAATTGAATCTTTCACCGCAAAAACGCGTCCGCAAAATCAGCGGACGCGTTTTTCTTCTCTTATTATCAGTCCATATATTTCTTAAGAACAGCTCTTACAGCGCCCGTTCCGGCAATCTCCTCGACAAACATTTCCTCAATCTTCTCACCGATTCCTGCCTTGTACAGGTCAATTCCAAAGATGTTTTCATTGGAAAGAATGCCTTTTAACTGTCCTTTATATGTCTCCGGCTTTCCGAGTTCGATTCCTTCCATTATCTTCGTGAGTTCAGGCAGCATCGGGTCGGAAGATCTCTCAAAGGTCTCTCCATCATCCTGTACTCCTAGCAGATAACGACACCAGCCGGCAATCGCAAGCGGAATTGCTGTCAGCTTCTTCGCATCGCCGTACTTTTCAACATAAGCCTTAATTGTCTCTCCGTAACGGATGCCGACCTTCTGGGAAGTATCTGTAGCGATACGCTGCGGAGTATCCGGCATGAACGGATTCGGAATCCGGACATTAATCACCTCGTCAACGAAATCCTTCGGAGACAGGATTCCGGGATCTGTAACAACCGGCATTCCCTCGACCGGACCAATCTCATGAACAAGTTTGTTTAACTCTTTATCCTTCATTTCATCTGCAATCAGTGTGTATCCGAGAACGCAGCCGTATACCGCAAGAGCTGTGTGCAGCGGATTCAGACAGGTTGTAACCTTCATTCTTTCTACCTTATTTACTGTATCGCGATCTGTCATATATACGCCGGCCTTTTCAAGCAGCGGGCGGCCATTCGGGAATTTATCCTCGATAACAAGATACTGCGGCCCCTCTGCATTTACAAACGGTGCAATGT
>CAVHWG010000218.1:0-1342 GCA_963639645.1 Firmicutes bacterium TM09-10
TCAGTACCCTGTGTAAAAGAATCATAATCAAATCCATTGCCATTATCAGATACTATAAGTAATACTCCATCCGATTCATACGTCAACCCGATCATCAATTTATCAACTCCAGAGTACTTCATTCCATTCTTACTTAATTCGCGTATTGCAGATAGAAGTATATTCTGAATCACATTATCCAAACGATATAATGTTCCAGATGTATGATAATCAATGATATATGATTTATCACCTGTTAACTGTAGAATCAGTTGTTGTACTTTCTGATCAAAAGCAATTCCATCATCAAAAACAGGGTATAATTCATAGGCATAATCCTTTAACCAGATTTGCTGTGCAATAAACATATTACGAATTTCCGACAACTCCATCTTTGCACGTTCCGGATCTACGTCGATCAGTTCATTACATAAATCCATATGATGATTTACCTGTTCTGCAGTACTCTCCGATTGTTCCATTAACTTCTGAGAAAATCGATGCATATGTCTGTTATCGATACGCAACTGATTCATACTAAAATCAATTGAATAAAGTCTAGACGAATCTACCTTAAATTCTTTCATGACATTAGATATTTCATTGATTTTATTTTCAACAATCTGTAATTCATCTTGTAAAGAAGATAAATGGTCAAACTCCATCTTCTGATTTTCCTGTAATTCTACAATCTTCTTTCGATTAAATGTATTTGTTTCACGTGGAGTGAAAGCATCACAATTCGGATCATTAGTATCTTCCAAAATTTCTAAGAACTTTACATTTTCTTTCATGCGATTCTGACAACTTACAATATCTTTCTGTATCATAAATTTTTGTTCTACATATTCCTGCTTTGTTCTCTCTAAGTATTCTTTTACCATATTTTCTCCATATTAAATAATATTATATCACTATTTTTATAGACGTATTTGATCATAACAAAAATATACGCATATATGATAATACGATTATAAAATATTTTAATTTGAAATGAAAGGAATACAAAAATATAATTTGTATATTCAACCAAAAATGTCTATAATACTTATATAAAGGAGGGTTTACTCATGAAGAAGAAAACAAAACGATTTTTATTTCTGACAACTGCCGCTTTAGCAGGCATGTACGCTTACAACCGCTTTGTTGCAAATACATCCACCAATAAGAACATGCTTCCCACAAAAAATGGTTCATACTATGCCTGGAAGCAGGGAAACATTTTTTACACGAAACATGGAGCCGGCAAACCGGTTTTGTTAATCCATGATACAAACGCAACAAGCTCATCTGTTGAATGGTCTAAGGTAGTAAAGCATTTACAGAAAAATCATACTGTATACACGGTTGATCTGTTAGGATG
>CAVHWG010000218.1:1352-6468 GCA_963639645.1 Firmicutes bacterium TM09-10
GAGAAAACCGATGTTGTTGCATCGAACCTCTCAAGTTCTTTTGTCATTATGGCAAACCAAATTGATGAAACCATCATCAACAAAATTATTTTAATCAATCCAGCATCACTGAAAACATTGGACAGCATGCCGGATCAACAGAGTAAGATCAAACAAACGATCATCAATCTTCCACTTGTTGGAACATTCATCTACAATCTCGTGATGAATCCGAAAAATTTGGATCGGACATTCCGGAAAAAATATTTCCATCGTCCGCAGCTTATCTCCTCCACAATGGAAGACGCTTATTATGAGTCCGCTCATATGGACAACAGCAATGGAAAATATCTATACTCCAGTCTTTTAGGAAATTATATGTACACGGATATCCGTCATGCATTAAAGAACCTGAAGAAACCGATTACGATTATTGGAAGTGTAGAACCTTCATCCAATATGAAGATTTTCGAGGAATACAAGAAATTAAACAAGTCGATTGGACTCATTAAAATTACGAACTGTAAACTTTATCCGCAGCTTGAAAATCCGGATAAAATAGCAAAAATCGTATCAACAGTACTAGATTAAATTAAGATTTAATAACCCCTGTCTTTCTTATAAAGACAGGGGTTATTTTAATACTATGAAGATTTTTACACCTAATTATACACAATACTGCTCGTTTTACATCAATTCACACGAAAATCTGTTTACACATACAATTTCTTATCAAAACAAGATAACAAATGTACGATATCTTCATCAAAAATATGCATGTATATTTTTTCCGCTTTGTTTTATGTAAAGAAGTAATTATTACAATGGATCTTTTGACGGTGTTCCGGCTTTTCTTGGATATTTCTTTGGTGTTCCGCTAACTTTATCTATAATAACAAAAGCTCTCTTTGACTCACCAAGCTCAAATTTTTTCACATCAACAATCTTTCCACCGAGAAGAAATACCGATGACTTTGAAGCAGCAACCTCCTCATCACACTCTCCCGATTTATAAGAAACAAACTTTCCACCTATCTTAACAAACGGAAGACAATACTCACTCAATGTTGAAAGATTGGCCACCGCACGGGATACACACAGATTATACTGTTCCCTAAACTTTATATTCTTAGCAAGATCCTCGGCTCTACCGTGAACCGTTTCAATCCCTTTTAGGCCAAGTTCTTGAATAACATCATCAAGAAAAAGAATTCTCTTATTTAAAGAATCTGCAAGTGTAACTTTAAGTTCAGGAAAAGCAATCTTCAGAGGAATACCAGGAAAACCGGCACCGGTTCCAAGATCAATCACCGTCTGTGGCTTTCTTAGATCAACCGCCTGAATCAGAGAAAGACTGTCCTCAAAATGCTTTTCAAGTACTTCATCAAAATCCGTGATGGCGGTCAGGTTCATTACCTTATTCTTTTCAACAAGCATCTCATAATAAGTGATAAACTGTTGAAGCTGCTCATCTGACAGTGCGATTCCAATCACATTTAAATCATTTATAAACTTCGTTGTATTATAATCCATATTCACCTCAATATGCTATTATCTTGAATTTAATTTAAAAAATAAATCAGGATTTGAATATTTTAATTGTTCCAGATAAACCAACAACACCGATACATCTGCCGGAGTTACACCGGAAATACGGGATGCCTGTCCGATATTAAGAGGCTGAAACTCATTCAACTTCTGCTGCGCCTCAATACGAAGTCCAGAGATTTCTTTATAATCAAAATTCTTCGGTAATAACTTCTTCTCAAGTCTCTTAAACTTTTCCACCTGCTTGATCTGTCTGGTAATATATCCCTCATATTTAATTAAAATATTCACCTGATCCATTACTTCCTGTGAAAGCTTCGGACGATCAGGATCAATTGGAGCAAGTTTATCATAATCCAGTTCCGGTCTACGGATCAAATCAGCAAGTGTTGTTCCGGTATTAAGAGGAATACTGTCATATTTCATCAGCAAAGTCTGAACCGTAACATTTGCTCCAACTTTCAAATGATTTACACGATCAATTTCTCGATCAATAAGCTCTTCCTTCTTACAAACCCATTCATAACGTTTCTGAGAAATCAGACCAACCTCATAACCTTTCTTCGTAAGGCGAAGATCTGCATTATCCTGTCGCAGAAGTAAACGATATTCCGCTCGTGAAGTCATCATGCGGTAAGGTTCACGGTTTTTCTTTGTAACCAGATCATCGATCAATACACCAATATAAGACTCGGAACGATCCAGAATCAACGGATTCTTTCCAAGAATTTCCATAGAAGCATTAATTCCGGCGATCAATCCCTGGCTGGCAGCTTCCTCATATCCCGAACTTCCATTGAATTGTCCACCACTAAACAAACCATGAATTTTCTTAAACTCAAGAGAAGCATACAGATTGTTTGCATCAATGCAATCATATTCAATCGCATAGGCATTACGAACAATCTTCGCATGTTCGAGTCCCGGCAGCGTGCGGTACATCTCATACTGCACATCCTCTGGAAGAGAAGAAGACATTCCACCAATATACATCTCGTTCGTGCTCAAACCTTCCGGCTCAATAAAAATCTGATGTCGATCCTTATCTGCAAATTTTACAACCTTATCCTCAATGGAAGGGCAATAGCGTGGACCAGTTCCTTCAATAACACCGGCATAAATTGGTGAACGATCCAGATTATTTCGAATAATCTCATGCGTTTTCTCATTTGTATACGTTAACCAACAGGAAACCTGATCTATCTGTACATCGTCCGGATTCGTTGTAAAGGAAAAAGGCACAACCCTCTCATCACCAAACTGTTCCTCCATCTTGGAGAAATCAATGCTTCGCTTATCAATTCTTGCAGGTGTTCCTGTCTTAAAGCGACGTGTTTCAATTCCATGCTTGGAAAGAGAATGTGTCAGATAATTTGCAGCAGACAGACCGTTCGGTCCTGTATGTGTGATCATCTCACCGGTCAGACAACGGGCACGAAGATAGGTACCGGTACATAGAACAACTGCCTTACATTTATAAGTTCCTCCGGATACAGTTCTGACTCCGGTAATTTTCTGCATACCGTCTTCTTCCGGAATTTCATCTCCAAAGAAATGATCCCTGTCCGTAAGAATCTCTGCAACCTCCGCCTGACGGATTGTCAAATGGTCCGAATTCTGCAGCGTTTTGCGCATTTCTTTCGTATATTCCACTTTATCTGCCTGTGCGCGGAGAGAATGTACAGCCGGTCCTTTCGATTTATTTAACATTTTGGACTGGATAAACGTCTTATCAATGTTCTTGCCCATCTCTCCACCCAAAGCATCAATCTCACGAACCAGATGTCCCTTCGAACTTCCACCGATATTTGGATTACATGGCATCAGCGCAATACTGTCTACACTGACTGTAAACATAATAGTCTCAAGCCCAAGCCTTGCACTTGCCAGAGCTGCTTCACATCCGGCATGTCCCGCACCAACAACAACAACATCATATTCTTCCGTAATATGCGGAATCTGCTTTTCATTTGTATTCATTTCTTCCAACTTCTCGTCCATCACTCTATCCTTCATCTTTTACATTACTTGCCCATACAGAATTTTGAAAAAATCTCTTCCACGAGGTCATCTTCCACTGATTCTCCAATAATCTTACCAAGCTCCTCATAAGCTCCCATGAGATCAATAGAAAAGAAATCTTCTGCCATGCCATCCTCAATACTCTGTATTACTTGTTTTAAATAAGTCAAAACAATTTGTAACGAATTCTTTTGTCGTACATTAATGGAATAAACTTCATCATTAAATGTTACCTCACCCTGGAAGAACATCTCCTTGATCGTATCTACAAATTCATCAATTCCCGTATTCTGTTTTGCAGAAATTGAAATAACTTTCTTATCAAGATATTTTGTTACATCTTCCGGTTTCACCTTCGTGTCAAGATCCGATTTATTCAGAAGAACAATTGCTTTCTTATCCAGCAACAACTTCATAATCTCATAATCATTCTCATCAAGATCCGTAGAGGCATCAATTACATAAATGACAAGATCTGCATTTGCCGCATAAGTTCTTGCACGATCCACACCGATTTTCTCCACAACATCCGATGTATTTCGAATACCGGCCGTATCCATCACATTAAGTGTAATACCATTCAGGTTAATCTGTTCCTCAAGCACATCTCTTGTCGTTCCGGCAATCTCTGTAACGATTGCCTTCTCCTGTCCTACCAGAATATTTAAGAGAGAGGACTTTCCCGCATTCGGTTTACCCACAATCACAGTATTAATGCCTTCCTTTAAAATGTGCCCATTATCAAAGGATTTCAATAACTTATCCACATTCTCAACTTCTTTATCCACAATTCCACGAAGCTTCTCAGGATAACCATCAAGAGAGATATGCTCTGGATCATCAAGTGCCGATTCAATAAACGCAATCTCATAAATGAGTTCATCACGAATTTTCTTTACATCCTCATGAATGGATCCTTTTAACTGATTTAGCGAACTCTTCAAAGCATAATCATTTTTTGCATTAATTACTTCAATAACCGATTCTGCCTGTGTAAGATCAATTCTTCCATTTAAAAAGGCACGTTTTGTAAACTCCCCCGGTTCTGCAGGACGAGCACCATAATTGATCACAGTTTCTAAGATTCTTTTCATGACATACACACCGCCATGACAATCAATCTCAACCGTGTCCTCCCGTGTATAAGAGTTTGGAGCCTTCATCAAAAGAACCATAACCTCATCAATCACTTCATCACCATCATAAATAAATCCATAATGAATCGTATGACTCTTGCAATCACTTAATTTTTTATCTGAATTTTTAGCACGATAGATACGATCAATTACAGACAAAGCCTCATCTCCGCTAATTCGTACAATACCGATTCCCGAAGGAGACATCGCTGTTGCAATCGCAGCAATAGTATCCACATTCATATTGATTTCCATGCAAAATCTCCATTTCAATTATTCCGTAACCGGCTTCTTATAAATAAGAAGCGTTCTGATAGTAACTATATAACATAATCGCTTTTTAATCAAGAAAAATGGGCATCCAATCAATGGATGCCCAAACATAAAAACAATATTATTTTTTTAATGTAACAACCACATGTCTGTATGGC
>CAVHWG010000219.1:0-5892 GCA_963639645.1 Firmicutes bacterium TM09-10
TGGAAGGTGTATATGGGTTATATGTCTTAATTCCCATTGTTTTTCTCCTTTCGATGTTTTCATTATCGTGTCATCGCTGACACATAGCCTGCGGTACATCTTTGATGTATCGCCCTGTGGAATTATAATCCAGCGAAGATCTCGATATCCTTGCTGTCCTCTGTTAACTGAACGATTGCTTTCTTTGTCTTAGCAGTCTTACCAGTTACCATTCCACGTCTCTTGTTCTTGCCTTCACAATTCATTGTGTTGACTTTGGCAACCTTTGTGCCTTCGAACATTCTCTCTACTGCTTCTTTGATCATGGTCTTGTTTGCTTCAGGATGAACAAGAAATGTGTATTTCTTCTCAGCCATAGCTGCCATACTCTTCTCAGTTACTACTGGTTTGAGGATTACATCATAATACTGTACGTTTGCCATTATGCATACACCTCCTCGATTGTTGCAAGAGCAGCCTTTGTTACGACTACCTTATCATACTTTAATGCATCAAATACATTCAGCTCGTTTGTCTGAGCCGTCTTGACTGTTGGGATATTAGCTGCAGATGCGATAACGTTTGTATCCATATCGTTTAATACAACCAATGCCTTCTCAGAGTTGAGGTTCTTCATAACCTGAACGAACTTCTTTGTCTTGATCTCATCCATCTTAAGCTCGTCAACTACTACGAACTTGTTCTCTGCCACCTTAGAAGTAAGTACAGACTTTAACGCTGCTCTCTTTTCCTTCTTGTTAAGCTTGAATGAGTAATCTCTTGGTACTGGAGCAAATACAACTCCGCCACCTGTCCACTGTGGAGATCTCGTAGATCCCTGTCTTGCATGACCGGTTCCCTTCTGTCTCCATGGTTTTCTTCCGCCACCGCGAACCTCAGAACGTGTCTTAGCCTTCTGTGTTCCCTGACGATTATTTGCAAGCTGCTGAAGTACAGCCATATGAACTAAATGCTCATTGATTTCTACGCCGAAAATGGAATCGTTTAATTCGATTGAATCAACTTCTTTACCTTCCATGTTATAAACAGCTACTTTAGCCATCGTAAAGTTCCTCCTTTCTTAACTATGCACTATTTACGAGTCTTTGTGGTCTCTTTAACTGTGATCAGAGCCTTCTTTGCTCCTGGGACAGCACCCTTGATCAGCAGTAAGTTGTTCTCAGCGTCAACTCTTACAACTTCAAGATTCTGAGTTGTAACCTTTACGCTGCCCATGTGTCCAGGCATTCCTTTTCCCTTGAATACACGGCTCGGAGAAGAACATGCACCGTTAGAACCCTGATGGCGATGGAACTTAGAACCATGAGCCATAGGTCCTCTGTGCTGACCCAATCTCTTGATAGCACCCTGGAAACCTTTACCTTTTGAAATTGCAGTAACATCAACCTTATCACCCTCTGCGAAGATGTCAGCCTTGATCTCATCTGCTAAATTGTAATCTGCCGCATTCTCAAACTTGAACTCGCGTACAAATCTCTTACCAGATACACCAGCCTTAGCGAAGTGTCCCATCTGAGCTTTGTTTACGCCATGTCTGTTGCGAATTTCTTTCTTACCGTTGGCATCCTTGTTAACAACCTTTTCTTTCTTGTCAACAAAACCAACCTGAACTGCGCTGTATCCGTCGTTCTCAACAGTCTTAACCTGAGTAACAACACATGGACCAGCCTGTAATACAGTAACCGGCACTAATACGCCGTCTGCATTGAAGATCTGAGTCATTCCGACTTTTGTTGCTAAAATTGCTTTCTTCATTTTTTACCTCCTGTTTTCTACAGCGGAACGCTTCATGCCCGACTTGTCAATCCGCGAAGAGTAATTGACTTCGGAGTAGCGGAACCGTTCATCCTAGAGCAGTCATATATATGAACTATTCAGGGATATCTTAAATAATTGTTGAAGCTTAATTATTTCTGCTTCATTTTGATATCGATGTAAACACCTGCTGGCATCTCAAGACGTGATAAAGCATCAACCGTCTTCTGAGTTGGTGTAACGATATCGATCAGTCTCTTATGAGTTCTCTGCTCGAACTGTTCACGGGAATCCTTGTACTTGTGAGTAGCTCTAAGAATTGTAACTACTTCCTTCTTTGTAGGAAGAGGTACCGGTCCGCTCACCTGTGATCCGTTCTTCTTTACAGTCTCGATGATTTTCTTTGCTGATGAATCAACTAATTCGTGATCATAAGCCTTGAGAGTGATTCTCATTACTTGACTTGCCATAAAAAAAGTCGCCTCCTTTTCGCACTTTTGAATAGTACGACAAGCGGTGACTGTACACATACCCGTGTGTTTCTTGCGGTGCATCTCTGATGCATCGCCCCTGTTATACGGATGTTCGCTCGCTTGTTTGTTCTGCTTACATCCCTTAAGCATTCCACACACATCATTCTACTGTTCTGTAGATCATATTGTCTGTACAGTGACTTGTCGTCAGTTTCCTAACTTGACATTCGCTCCACGGAAAACCTACCATATTTTAGGTAGCAACCTCACGCTTCATCGCTATCATGCCACAGCAAGTGATATTATACATGACAAATCTCTGTTTGACAAGTAGTTTTTCAAAAAAATTTAATTTTTCCGAAAAAGCGCAAAAAGGTATTCGATTCTGCAAAATCATGGTATGATAAATGCAGATTTTTTGCAAGTATGAATTTGCAGTAAAGCGATATTATATTGCAAAGCAACATTATATATAGAAGAAACACGATCACGATACAGGAGGATATACAAATGTGGTTAGCTGATAAATGGAAAGATTACGAAGTCATCGACTGTTCGCAGGGTGAGAAACTGGAGCGCTGGGGCAAATACTTACTGGTTCGTCCGGATCCTCAGGTCATCTGGGACACCCCGAAGCGCGAGAAAGGCTGGAAGCGCATGAACGGTCATTATCACAGAAGCTCCAAGGGCGGCGGTGAATGGGAATTCTTTGATTTGCCGCAGGAATGGACGATCCATTACAGTCTTCCTATTAATAAGGAACTGACTTTTTATCTGAAACCGTTCAGCTTTAAACATACCGGTCTGTTCCCGGAGCAGGCTGCCAACTGGAACTGGTTTTCAACGCTGATCGCAGACGCGGTCAAAAGCGGCAGACCGGTCAAAGTATTAAACCTGTTCGCATACACCGGAGGCGCAACGATCGCCGCTGCTGCTGCCGGAGCAAGTGTTACTCATGTGGATGCCTCAAAAGGTATGGTTACCTGGGCAAAAGAGAATGCCGTCTCATCCGGACTCGGCGATGCACCGATCCGCTGGCTCGTGGACGACTGTGTGAAATTTGTGGAGCGTGAGATCCGCCGCGGCAACCACTACGATGCGATCATTATGGATCCGCCTTCTTATGGACGCGGACCGAAAGGTGAGATCTGGAAGATTGAGGAGAGCGTTTACCCGCTCGTGCAGCTCTGTTCACAGATTCTGACGGATGATCCGTTATTCTTTTTGATCAACTCCTACACAACCGGACTTCAGCCGGCAGTGCTTTCTTATATGATGCACACCGTTCTCGGTAAATACAACGGAACGATTACCGCAGAGGAGATTGGACTTCCGGTATCCTCCAACGGTCTTGTACTCCCTTGCGGAGCAAGCGGACGTTTCCAGAAAAAATAAAGAAACCCATTATAAAAGCGTGGCCCGGAAATCTCCTGCCACGCTTTTTGCATATTATCTGATTGTTTCGGTCGTGATGGTTGTATCACGTCTTCCACTTTCTCCAAGCGGAGTGTACCCAAACATATATGATACGGTCGTGCCACTTATAAGCTTTTCCGGGAGCGTGTATGTAAAGAGGCCTTCTTTGCTTCCGTTGCGCTGCATAACCGCTCCGTTCAGTTGCCACAACTGCGGACTCGTTTTATTCAATCCCCAGAATACAAGTGGTGCAGCCTCATTCTCATTTGCATAGACATACATCGTTACAGTGCCATCCGCATTTTGCTTCATTCCGAAAGCACCATCTTCCTGCACTTTCTCGGTCTTTGGTGCTGTAAGCTCCGATACTTTCTTTGTCGTAATCTCAGTATCGATTCTTGCCAGCTTCTCAAGAGGAACATAGCTGAACATATATGATACCGTATCTGATGCAGCAACTGTCTGATCAGGCGTATAACTGAAATAGTTTTCTCCAAGTGTTGTATCTTTCTGCAGAACAACACCGCCAAGCTGCCACAACTGCGGATCTACTTTATTGGTGCCCCAATAGAGCATCGGTGCAAATGCAGTATCTTTTGCTTTCACATAGAACGTAACTTTTCCGTCGTCTGTTGTAAATACACCATACTCATCCTGCGGCTTTACTTCACCCTGACTTCCGGAAGAATCCTGCTTGCCGTCGTCTTTCTTGTCATCATCTTTGACATCCTCTTTCTTGTCATCCGGTACCTTAATCGTTGTATCGTTCGTCTGAGAGATTGTCACAGTTGTAATTACCGTATCCATTCTTCCGTTTCCATCCACCGGAGTATAGCTGAACAGGTAAGAAACAGTATCACTTACCTCAAATTTCTGGGTTGTCGTGTAACTGAAATAATTTTCTCCTATCTTGGAATTCTTCTCTAAAACGACTCCGCCGAGATCTCCCAATGTTGGGTTTGTCTTATCGGCTCCCCAATAGAGCATTGGTGCAAACGCGGTATCTTTTGCTTTTACATAAAATGTTGCGGTCTTATTCTTGTTGTAGTGAACACCATATTCGGCAGTCGCTGTAAAATCATCTGCTGCGCTGTCACTACCATCGCCTTTACTTCCAGTATCACCACCTGTGCTATCCCCAGTATTGTCTCCGGTGTTTCCTCCGATACTTCCGGAACCGGTATCATCTTTCTTATCACCCTGATCGCCACCGGATGAAGGTGTGTCAGACTTGGAAACGGTTACCTTACAGCTTGCTGATATTGCCGGATTTACTGCAGAGGTTGCGGTAATGATCGCCGTTCCTTCCCCAACGGCTTTCACCTGTCCAACCGATACGGTTGCAACACTTTCATCGGAAGAAGTCCATGCAACATTTCTCTGTGTCGTATTTGCCGGTGCATAAGACTTCATCAGATCAGTGGTCTGGCCAACGTTAAGTACTACATCGCTCTTGTCAAGTGTCAGTCCTTCGATCGGAACCGTCTCAACTTCTTCGCTGCCTTCTGCTTTATAAACACGCACGTAGTCTACAAGCATTTCTGCGGAAGAGAAATCTGCATCCGGCATCACGCCACCATCAAACCATCCGCCTACCGCAAGATTCATGATCAAATAGAAGTCTTTGTCAAATGGCGCTGTGTCAGAGTTGGAATTTGCAGAATACCATAAACTCTTTGGAATGTACTGGAAAAATTTTCCATCCACATACCATGTAAGGCTGTCCTTCTCCCAGATCAGGCTGTATACATGATATCCGTCATCGAAAGTTGATCCATCCTCAAAGATATAATCGGTTCCTGTATATTTATTATTTGGCCATGTACCGCCATAGTGGATGGTCCCGCTTGTTGAATTATTGATTCGTCCTCTTGCTTCCATGACATCAATTTCTCCGGAAGCAGCCCACACGCCATACGAGTCATCGTTTGGCAAAAGCCATAATGCAGGCCATAATCCGTTACCTGCCGGCAGCTTTGCACGGAAATCCACTCGTCCGTATGTAAACGCAACCTTGTCTTTGGAAATAATCTTTCCGGATGAATAGTCTGCAGTCACTTTCGTCTGTGCCTCATCTGTACAGGTAAATGTATACGGATCATACTTTGCCACCAGATGAAGCGAACCGTCTTTGACAAAAATATTCTCTTCTTTATCCGTATAATACTCCGCCTCGTTATTCCCCCATCCGAAAGTACCCGGTTCTGAAGTATCAATAAAGTAACCTGTGTTATAGCTCCAACTGCTC
>CAVHWG010000220.1:0-4820 GCA_963639645.1 Firmicutes bacterium TM09-10
ACCCTGGACACCCTGATTAAGAGTCAGGTGCTCTGCCAGCTGAGCTAATCGCGCTCATTTTTGCTTTGTTTTTGTTGTCTTTCCTTAAGACAAGAGTTATTATATAATAGGAATTGGAGAAATGCAAGCACTTTTTTTAATTTTTTTCAATTTTTTTAATTGAACATGCGAAAGGAACAATTTTATGGCAAAAGTACAGGATCGATTATTAAAATATGTCGCTTTTTGGACCACATCGGATGAGTCATCTTCTGTGATTCCAAGCAGCGACCGCGAATTTGATTTGGGCAGAGAATTAAAACAGGAACTGGAAGATCTCGGTCTCTCCCGCGTCACTTTAACGGACCATTGTTATGTATATGGTCTGCTTCCTGCCACCCCCGGCATGGAAGACCGCAAGGCGATCGGTTTTATCGCACATATGGATACCGCACCGGATTACTCCGGCAAAAACGTCAAGCCACAGATCATCGAAAACTATGACGGCGGCGACGTGCTTTTAAAAGGAAGCAACACTTATCTTAAGGTATCGGCTTTTCCGACACTCAAAACACTTGCCGGCCGCACATTGATTACAACCGACGGAACGACTCTGCTCGGTGCAGATGACAAGGCAGGTGTTGCGGAGATCATGACTGCTATCGAACAGTTGATTGCCGATGGAACACCACATGGTGACATCTGGGTTGGATTTACACCGGATGAAGAAATCGGTGCAGGCCCGGATTTCTTTGATCTTGATTATTTTAAGGCTGATTATGCTTATACTGTAGACGGATCTTACGAAGGCGAAGTCGCATACGAAAACTTTAATGCGGCAAGTGCCGATTTCACGATCCACGGTGTCAATGTTCACCCGGGCGAAGCAAAAGACATTATGGTGAATGCCGCACTCCTTGCGACCGAGATGGTTTCCCGCCTTCCAAAGGCAGAGACACCGGCGCACACTGAGGGGCGCGAAGGATTCTATCATCTGACCGACATGAGCGGAGACGTTGCAGAGGCGAAGTTATCCTTTATCGTGCGTGACCATGACAAAGATACCTTTGAATCACGCCTGAATCTGCTTCGCACGATTGAAGTCGAAATGAACCAGGAATATGGGGCAGGAACGGTTGAGCTTACCATTACCCATTCTTATGAGAACATGCTCTCCGTGATCGAGCAGCATATGGATGTGATCGAGCGTGCACAGAATGCGATCCGCGAGGCAGGTCTTGAGCCGGTCTCTTATCCGGTTCGCGGTGGCACAGACGGCGCAAGACTTTCCTTTATGGGACTGCCTTGTCCAAACCTTGGCACCGGCGGCTACGGATTCCACGGACCATACGAGCATATTTCCGTAGAAGGAATGGAGACCGTAGTTCGTATTATCAAATTGATTGCAACTGCATAATCTCATATTTATAAAGTTTCCATACATCAAAAATCCCGAAATCATACTTAATATTGAAGTATGACTTCGGGATTTCTATTTTACTTCGTACGTTTCTTACTGCATATTTGCAAATAATGCTGCGATCTCATCCGGACTTAACGTCTTGTTCGGGTCAGACAGATCCGGCATCGGCGGCTTCTCTTCCTCTGCCGGTTTCTCCTCCACAATCGGTTCCGGCTCCACTGGCTTTTCCTCTTCCTTCGGTGTATCATCCGACATATTTGCAAAAAGCGCTGCGATCTCATCCGGACTCATTGTCCTATTTGGATCCGACAGATCCGGCATCGGTGGCTTCTCCTCCTCCGCAGGTTTCTCCTCTGCAACCGGTGGCTCCTCAATCATCGGTTCCGGCTCAACCGGTTTCTCTTCTACGATCGGCTTCTCCTCAGAAAGTTCCGGTTGAACTGTCGGCTCATCCACAACTTCCTCAACTTCAGGAATATCCAGATCTGCCAGCACATCTTCTGCTGCATCAAGATCCGCTACATCGACATTCAGATCATCCATGTCAAGACCATCCGATATATCTGTCTTAAAATCATTGGATAATCCGTCCAGACCTAAATCAATATCCGACAGATTCTCTGTCACTGCAGACATCTCCGACTGAACCACATTTGCCTGTGGCTGCGGTGCATACGCTGTAACGACCGGCTGCTGGTAGCTCACCTTCTGAATCTGGTTGATTGCCTGATTCAAACGCAGCTCCATATCTTTCATCTGAATAACGAGATCCTGCATCTTCACCTGAATACTCTGCTCGCTGGCATCTTCCGTCTTCTTCTGCTCCGAAACGATTTCTTCTTTATACGCTGTCAGCAGCTTCGTAATATCAGCAATCGTATCGCTGCACTGCGTGAACTGCTCCATTACCT
Source organism: Firmicutes bacterium TM09-10 (assembly GCA_963639645.1). Lineage (GTDB taxonomy): Bacteria > Bacillota > Clostridia > Lachnospirales > Lachnospiraceae > Roseburia. The sequence continues at coordinate 2,314 of CAVHWG010000220.1, forward strand.
GATCATTGGAGTTGATGAGCGCTTCCGTATTCTCCCGGCTTCGATTGATGATCACCTTTGCGATACCCTTCTGCGCATTCACGATTTCCTCGGTCGGAACCTTCGACGCTTTCTCAAGGTAGTTCAACTTATCCTCAAACTCCTCGAAATATTTTTTTAACATCAGATACGATGCCTTTTCCGATTTGAAAACGCTGTCATACTGCTCCTCATTACGAGCGTCCTTCATTTCACGTAAGGTAAACAATCCGTTGATTACCACGTAAAGACATACAAGATCAATCGCGGCAAGCCCCACGATTCCGAGATACATATCCGGAAAATTAATCATTGCATACAATTCTGCACTCATAACGAAGGCAAATAAAAGCACCCCAAAAATTACCTGCATCCTTGCTTTTGAATCTTTGTTTTTCATATGACGCTTCCTTCCCCGTTTACTCTAATTATTTTAATATTTTACCATATTCTACAAATTGCAACAACAACTTGATATGGAAGAAAAAAGCGTGAGAATACAACTTCTAGTATCTCACGCTTTTTGTATTCACATATTTGTTGTTACATAAAAACAGAACTTCCCTTTAATGCGTCCTCAATGCTTTTTACACTGATCGGCTTGGATTCATTGAATTTTTCAACACATATACCTCTGTATTGCATTGACAAGCATGTCCACATTAAGCGGTTTGCTCAGATGTTCATTCATCCCTGCCTCATGGCTCTTTGTGATGTCTTCTGCAAATGCATTGGCGGTCATGGCAAAGATTGGTATTTTCTTTGCATCCGGATGTTCCTGTGCACGGATGGTTTTTGCTGCTGTCAGACCATCCATAACTGGCATCATGATATCCATTAAAATAATGTCATATGTTCCAGACTTACTTTTATTGAATGTTTCGACAGCCTCTTCCCCGTTTACTGCATTTGTAACATATGCTCCTAAATTTTCCAATAATGTATCTGCTATTTCCCTGTTCAGTTCGTTATCCTCAACCAATAGGATATGAATGCCCTCAAGAGCTTTTGGTTTATCTGCAGATGGCGCTTTTTTTGCTGCTTCCGGTGTGACATCTGATGGTACTAATGAAAGTTCAACACGGATTTCTGTACCTTTTCCCTGCTCACTTTCTACTTCAATCTTTCCGTCCATCAGCTCAACAAGTCCTTTTACAATAGCCAGTCCAAGTCCTGTGCCTGTTTTATTGCTGTCTGTTGAAGTACGTTCTCTTTCAAATGCTTCAAACATGCGTCCCTGAAACTCGGTTTCAATTCCAATTCCGGTATCTTTCACAGTAAAACAGTAAGTATGCTGTGCATTCTCTTCTATGGCAAGTGCAACATTTCCACCAGCTTTGGTAAATTTCTGTGCATTTCCAAGAAGATTTGTAAGAATCTCACGAAGTTTTCCTGCGTCACACATGACAACAGGAGTATCCAGCTTCACAGATACCGTAAAATGAATGCCTGCCCGCTGCATTCCATTTGAAAAGATGGCTTCAATATCTTCTCCAAGCTCCATAAGATTGGTGGATGCAAGTTCAAGGTGCATTTTATTATTTTCTATCCTGTTAATATCCAGAATATCATTAACCAGGTCAAGCAGGACATCTCCTGATATCTGCACTTTTGCTATTGCATTTTTAACCACCGCTTCATCAGATGGATTGTCCTCTATTATTTTTGAAAAGCCCAGAATCGCATTTAATGGTGTTCGGATGTCATGGGACATATTTGCAAGGAAGTCACTTTTTACTTTGCCTGCTTTAATTGCTTCCTCCGTAGCTGTTTGTGCCTGATTCAATGCTTCCTGAAGTTCTTCCTGATATTTCACCTGGTTCTTTCTTGTCTCCCTGTCTGCTATGAAAAGATATGCAAGCAGCGCAACAAGCACAAGACTGAACGGCTGAAGTGGGAAAATCACTCCAAAAGGTATAACAAACGAATTCATATAAGCTGCCAGAAGCGGAATGCATGAAATGATTACCGATGATAAAAGATATGGTTCTTTACCATGCCTTTTGCGCAATAAGATAACCAGCGCATCCACCAGCGATTCCGCATAATAGAATAAGTTGATAACAACAAAGGCATTATACCATGGACCTCTCGCGTATTCTCCCAAATCATTGACACTATACAGTATGCCATTCGGAACAGAACAGCATACGATGCCTAGCATCAATACAATAGGAATATACTCCAGATAGATGACAGACTTTTTATGTGTAATGTTGACAAAATTGCGCATAAACATGTGCCATATAAATGGAACACCAACATAGGTTATGTAAAATACAAAAACAATAAACCTAAAAACCGATACCTGATATGTCGTTATGTAGTAAACTGTAAAAAGGGTATCTGTCAACACATATACTGCGATGGCAGCAATAAGCCACAGACAGTCACGCCGGCTTTTTGGCTCACTGATATCAGCATGCGCTTTTTTTGCAATAATGAGTAATACTATGATCATAAAGACAGCACATAGTATAGAATTTTCT
>CAVHWG010000221.1:0-4617 GCA_963639645.1 Firmicutes bacterium TM09-10
GTACAGGGAAGTGCCATATGTGCTTCGAAGCTTGTGCGGAGTGATATTTTTAAGATTTGTCACGAGCTTCGAATATTTTTTAACAAGATTTTCAACGGCTCGCACCGTGATACGACGATTTTGCATCGATAAAAATAATGCGTTTTCATGACCGGCCGCAGCTGTAATCGCCTTTCTTTCTACAAGATAGTTACAGACAGCTTCCGCAACTTCCTCTCCGAAGTAAACAATCACTTCCGCACCGCCTTTGCGGTGAATCTTAATTCCGTTATTTTTGAGATCAACATCTTCGATATCGAGTCCGACACATTCCGAGACACGGATACCAGTCCCCAGCATAAGCGTCAGAAGCGCCAAATCACGCGTTTTTGTGCGCTCATGATACATTTGTTGTCTCTTCGATAAACTCTCCCCGGATTCGACCTCATCAAGCAACATGGCCACCTCATCCACATCAAGACGAATAATATTCTTGTCATGGATCTTGGGCATACTGACCTTGACGGCTGGATTGTTGTTGATCAGTTCATTTTTAAAGAAATAATTGTAAAAGGAGCGGAGAGAAGCAAGTTTGCGTTTCAAACCTCGCTCGTCATTGGTATGAGCTACGCCATCTTTTTCGTAAACTTTCAGATAATAGAGATATTCTTCGATATCCATCGGTTTTAATTCATCCAGAATGGAGAGCGGAATTTCACGAATGGACTTTTTTTTGCAAACCGGATTGTTCTCGTGAAGATAATCAAAAAAGCAGTGCAGATCATACGCATAGGCAAGTCTTGTTCGGGAAGCAGTCTCAGCTTCAATGCCGATAAAGAACTGCTTACAGTAGGGCGGGAGAATTGCAAGCTGCTCCCGGAGTTTCAATTCGTTTTGTACATTTACTTTTTCGTAGTACGCTAATTTATTTGTATCATTCATGTTTTTTGTTCCATCCTTCTATATTGCCGGTTTCAATCGCATGGAAAAAGCGTTTTTTAACACCGGGATTCTCGCGGTTTATCTGACGGATCAGTTGCTTTACATATTCGCGTCTTGTATATCCGTCTGCAGGACATGGATTCTTGACAACCGGGAGTTGATATTTATTTTTAAAACCGATCACATCAGCCTCTATGACATACATTAATGGACGAATTACGGTAAGATTGCTTTTGTCCAAATGTGTGACCGGCGGAAATGTGTAGAATTTACCTTCGTAGATCATGGATAGAAACATAGTTTCTATAATATCATCCATGTGGTGAGCGTATGCAACTTTGTTACAGCCGAGTTTAATGGCAGCATCGTTTAGCGCACCTTTGCGCATTTTGGCACAAAGAGAACACGGTGAACTTTCTTTACGCTCATTGAAAATGATCGGTCCGATCTGCGTTGGAATCAATGTCAGTGGGACATCCAATTCAGTGCATAATTGTTCGATCGCACACATATCAACCGGTGCAATACCCAGATCAACAGAGATCGCAACAAGCTCAAATTCTTTGGGGTAGAACTTGCGTAAACCGGCAAGTGCGTAGAGCAGTGTGAGAGAGTCTTTGCCACCGGATAGACCGATCGCAATCTTATCACCGTCTTCGATCATTCCATAGTCATCGATCGCTTTGCGTACATGGCTGTATAACTGCTGTAATTTCATGAATTCCTCCTGCATCTTTTAACGATTGTATTATACAATAATTTTGTATGAGAATCTAGTATGCAAGGTTTGAGATGTGTTATAATCAGATAGATCGATGACAATCAAAAAGCTGTCGCTATATTTACAGGCAAAAAGAAAGAGAGTATGAAAGATGAAATTTGTTATACAGCGCGTAACCGATGCTAAATGTGAAGTTGAAGGAAATATTACAGGACAAATTGATTTAGGATTTTGCGTATTGATCGGTGTTGCAGAAAGCGATACGGAAGCAATTGCAGATAAAATGTTAAAGAAACTTCTTGGAATGCGTATTTTTGCCGATACAGATGGAAAAACAAACCTGGCATTGCAGGATGTAGATGGCTCTTTGCTTTTGATTTCACAATTTACGCTTTATGCCAACTGCCGCAAAGGAAATCGGCCGAGTTTTACCAGTGCCGGTAATCCGGAGTTAGCCAATCGTCTGTATGAATATATTATTGCAGAATGCCGTAAACAGATTCCGAATGTGCAAACCGGAATTTTTGGAGCAGATATGAAAATATCTCTTACCAATGATGGACCATTTACCATTGTATTGGATTCAGATGACTTAGCATAAGAGCGTCAATGAACTATTCGCAAAACACAAGTTTTACGAATAGTTATCACAGAAAACGCTACCTACGACCGCGTACGCCTTGAAAAAAGCCTCCATGATCTTTTTAGACCAAGGAGGCTTTGAATTTATTTATTGATACTGCAATATTATTTAGTTTGTTTTATGTTCATCCATTTTCTTTCTGAAATCAAGAATCATATCGACACACTGTTCCGGAGAAATTTTACTTGTGTTTAAGGTCAGATCATAGCTGCGTGAATCTCCCCATTTCTTACAGGTATAATAATTGTAGTAGCTTGCACGCTGCTTATCTGTTTTCTGGATCAGATCTTTGGCTTTATTTTCTGTGATATCATTGCGTTTGCTTACCCATTTGATTCGATCCTCAAGTTCTGCATGGATAAATACATTCAGGCAATCCGGATTGGATGCAAGCGCATAATCAGCACAACGTCCGACAATTACACAGGATTCACGTTCAGCAATCTTCTTAATCGTATCAAACTGTGCCAAAAATACTTTATGATTCAATGGCATATCAAGAAATGGCGCTGATGAGTAACTTCCGCCGGAATATGTATCCATCACAAGTGAATAAAGAAAACTGCTAGTCGGCTTTTCGTCATGGTTCTGAAAGATTTCTTCACAAAAACCTGAATCTTTAGCAGCCTGAGCAAGTAACTCCTTGTCATAAAGTTTTATCTGAAGACGTTCAGCAAGAAGTCTACCTACTTCATATCCTGCGCTTCCAAATTCTCTTCCAATCGTATATATTTTATTTCCCATAATAAATTCCTCCAATCCATTGAATTTATACTCATATTATACCTCAATTATGTGTTAGATTTCAATAAATAAAGCAATTTTTCAAAATATTCCGGTAAAGGAGCAGAATATTCCATATATTCGTTGGTTTTTGGATGAATAAACCCGATTGTTTTAGCGTGCAGACATTGTCCCTGCAGATGTTTGAATGGAGATCTTCCACTTGAATATAAGGTATCTCCAAGTAAAGGATGACCGATACTTGCCATATGTACACGAATTTGATGTGTTCTCCCCGTCTCCAGTTTGAATTGCATGTACGTATAATTACCAAAACGTTCCAACACCTTATAATGCGTGATGGCAGGTTTGCCATTCTTATCATTAATTGCCATCTTTTTGCGTTCAATCGGATGACGTCCGATCGGACCTTCAATTGTTCCGGAATCTTCCTTTACATTTCCGCATGCGATACCGACATAAATCCGGTTGACAGAATGTTCCTTGATCTGTTCTGCAATTTTCACATGAGCCTCATCATTTTTGCATACGATAAGAGAACCAGTTGTATCCATATCGATTCTATGGACAATTCCCGGACGAATTTCTCCATTAATACCACTCAAAGAGTCTTTGCAATGATACATGATCGCATTAACGAGTGTACCGGAATAATGTCCGGCAGATGGGTGTACAACCATTCCTTTGGGCTTATTTACGATCAAAAGATCCTCATCTTCATATAAAATGTCCAACGGAATATTTTCAGGTTCAATGGTTGTCTCTACGGCATCCGGGATATCAACGGTTACAATATCATCGGATTTTACGCAATAACTGGCTTTTTGCACTTCGTCATTGACGTAAATCTGTTTATTTTTTATCAATTTCTGGAAAAAAGCACGAGAAAAATCCGGATAAATAATGCTTAGAAATTTATCCAGGCGAGCCCCCTCCTGCTCTACTTCAACTTCAAATGTTTCTCTTTGCACATTTTACTCCTTTGTCTTCTTAGAAGGAAAAATAATGGCATAATCTTCTTCCTTATAATAGAAGAATACAACAATAATCAATGCACTCGCAGATAGCGTTACATAAATATCCGCAACATTGAAAATTGGAAAGTTGATCAGGCTAAAATAAAAGAAATCAATGACGTAATTGTGAATAATTCGATCAATCAGGTTACCGATCGCTCCTGAAAAAAAGCCGATCAAAATAATGTTCATCGGAAGAAAACGACGATTCCACGGTATTTTACGATAAAATATTGCAATCAATGCAAGTACCACTAGTGTCAAAATGATAAAAAATGCTATCTTACAATTTAAAAACGCCTGTGGGTGTGTTTCAAAATATGTAATATGAAATACCCTATAGAAAAAAGAAATTGGATCAAAACTGAATGCAGCACTCTGATTCTCTAAATATTTTAGTTCAAAAACACCATTGATGACAGAAATTCCGGCTGTGTCTTTCAAACTGGTTGCAGCCAGATATTTCGTAACTTGATCTAATAAGATCAAAAGAATTACAGCCAATGTACTTCTGCACATAATTGCTTTACTTTTTCTTTCATTCATAGTTTCTTCCCCTGTCTATTAAATAT
>CAVHWG010000222.1:0-4536 GCA_963639645.1 Firmicutes bacterium TM09-10
ATCTTATAATATCGGAGTTCTCTTTGAAGAGGAAGCCGGAAGAGGATTGACACACGAATATTTCTCGGGTGTGCTTAACGGATTAAAAGTTCAGGCGGAGAAGCTTGGGTATGACATTACATTTATTAATACTCACTTCGAGAATCGCAAGGTCTCTTATTATGATCACTGTCGATATCGCAATTTTGAGGGCGTTGTGATTGTGTGTGCAGACTTTAATGATCCGGATGTTGTTGAACTGATGAACAGTGAGCTTCCGATTGTAACGATCGATTATGTGCATCATAATTGTTCGGCGGTCACTTCCAATAACATTCAGGGAATTGAGGAACTTGTAAAATACATATACAGTCAGGGGCACAGAAAGATCGCATATATTCATGGTCAGGAAGGATCAACGGTTACAAGAGACCGACTGGTAAGTTTTTACCGGACAATGGATGAATTGGGACTCAATGTTTCGGATGATTATGTGCGGACTGCAAATTACCTCGAGACGAAGGGGGCGGCTGAACAGACCAGACAGCTTCTGGAACTGCCTGATCCGCCAACCTGTATTATCTATCCGGACGATACATCATTAATAGGTGGAAGGAATGTCATTATTGAAAGGGGAATGAAAATCCCTCAGGACATTTCGGTAGCCGGATATGATGGCACCATGATATCTCAGATTCTTTATCCGAAGCTGACGACAATTAAGCAGAACGCTGAGTTGATCGGAGAAGAGGCAGCAACACGACTCATAGGTGCGATTGAAAAACCGAAAACAACTCTCATTGAGAGAGTCGTTATAGAGGGAAGCTTAGTTCCGGGACAGTCCGTCGGATTGATTCAGGCGGATGAATAGAGCGAAGGCTTTCTCACAAAAACACAATGGCGTAAAGCCTATGTATAATTAAAAGGAGGGTTACATATGAAAAAGAAAGTAGTAAGCACATTGCTGTGCGCAACCATGGTGGCAACAATGTTTGTCGGATGTGGCGGAAACGGAGGAAACAGTACTTCGACGGATACATCAAGTTCGGATTCCAGCACGCAGACAGCAGCTGTGGATGATACGGCTGAAGAGGGGAAGGTATTGAACATCTATTGTTGGAACGAGGAATTCAAGAGTCGTATTACTGCTCATTATCCTGATTATCAGGAAGTTGATGCTACACATGGTAAGATTGGTGACGTTGATGTTGTCTGGAATATTACACCAAGTGATGACAACGCATACCAGAACAATCTGGATCAGACATTACTGAATCAGGAGAGCGCAGCAGCAGACGACAAGATCGATCTCTTCCTTGTTGAGGCGGATTACGCTTTAAAGTATGTGGATACAGATTATACTTTGCCGGTTTCTGATCTTGGAATTACCGATGAGGATCTCTCTAAGCAGTATCAGTACACAAAGGATGTTGTTACTGATTCAAACGGTAAGTTAAAAGGCGTTTCATGGCAGGGCTGCCCGGGTGTTCTGTTCTACAACAGAGATGCAGCTAAGGAGGTTCTCGGAACCGATGATCCTGCAGAAGTACAGAACTATGTAAGTGATTGGGACACATTTAACGATACCGCGAAGAAAATGAAAGCTGCCGGATACAAGATGACATCTACCGTAAACGATACTTACCGAGTATACTCTAATAACGTATCTTCTAAATGGGTTGTGGATGGCAAGATTAACATCGATGACAACATTATGAAGTGGGTAGATGATTCTAAAGAATTGTACGATGCAGGTGAGACAAGTACCGCTGAACTTTGGAGTGATGACTGGAAGAAGGGCTTCTATCCGGAAGGAAAAGTATTCTGCTACTTTGGACCTGCTTGGTTAGTAAACTTTTCAATGGCTGCTGATACAGAAGGATCTATCGGATACAACGGTGGCTGGGGCGCTGCTGAAGGACCAGAGGGCTTCTTCTGGGGTGGTACATGGATCTGTGCTGCAAACGGAACAGATAATGCAAGCTTAGTAAAAGATATCATGCTTAAGATGACAACCGATGATGATATCATGAAGGATATCGTTGTTGATGATGACGATTTTGTAAATAACATGACAGTCATGAACGGAATGGCTGATGGAATAATTATGGGCAAGAACAACGAGCCATATACAAGTGCAGTCCTTGGTGGACAGAATCCACTTGAAATGTATTGTGCAGGCGTATCAAAACTCGACTTAAGCAACCTTTCTTCTTATGATCAGGGATGTAATGAAGAGTTCCAGAATGCCATGAAGGATTACTTCGAAGGAAATGCTACAAAGGATGAGGCTATTGAGAAGTTCGAGAAGGCAGTAGTTGAGAAGTATCCGGATTTATCATACTAATCAGAATTACAGGAGACCACTACTTTGTACGAGGATTTCACATGAGTGGAGAACAAAGTGCGTAATTGCGGTGCATGAGAATGCAACACACGTGATAAGGCAGAGGTCTTATCACAGGACCGTGCCTGCCAGACGATGGGAGGCACGGTCATTTTAAAAAGAACAGAGTTGATAAGATGGTGTATAGCAAAACATACCAGTTGGGAGGTAGTTTTATGAAGAGTCATAGTGGAGGGAAAGCGGTCAGATACAATAAATGGGGCTACATATTTTTAATCCCGTTTATCGTTGTATTTGTTATATTTCAGCTGGTACCATTAGTAAATACAATTTACAACAGTTTCTTCGAAAATTATATGTCAGGTTTAACACAGGTTGGACCGACATTTGTAGGATTAGATAATTATAAGACATTGTTCAGCAACGGCGATATCTGGACTTATTTTAAGAACACGATGGTTCTCTGGCTGATGTGTTTTATACCACAGATTTTTCTTTCGCTCTTATTGGGCGCATGGTTCTCGGATGTTCAGCTTCGTTTGAAAGGATCCAGATTTTTTAAGACAGTGATTTATCTTCCGAACCTGATCATGGCATCCGCATTTTCAATGTTGTTCTTTACATTGTTTGCTGATGGAGGACCGATCAACTCATTGTTGATGCAGATTGGATTTATTTCAACACCGTATAAATTCCTGTCACATACCGGAAGTGCCAGAGGCCTGATTGCGCTGATGAACTGTCTGATGTGGTTTGGTAATACAACGATTCTTCTTATGGCAGGTATGATGGGAATTGATACTTCGCTTTTTGAGGCGGCAGAAGTGGATGGAGCAACATCAACACAGGTGTTCTTCAAGATTACACTTCCGTTACTTCGTCCGATTTTAGTATATGTAATCATTACTTCATTGATTGGTGGTCTGCAGCTTTTCGATGTTCCACAGATTTTAACAAACGGAACCGGAGATCCGATGCGTTCAACCATGACTCTGATCATGTACCTGAACAAGCATCTGTACAGCAAGAACTACGGTATGGCCGGTGCGTTGTCAGTTATTTTGTTTATCCTTACGACAATCCTGAGTCTGATTGTGTTTAAGGTGACGGGAAACGATAAGAGAAAGGGGTAATGAACTATGGCTAAGACAACAAATAATGGAACGAAAAAAGGCATGGGGCTGCATGCAAGACGGGTGATTGCCTATATTGTATTGATCATTATCTCATTTTTCTGTCTGTTCTGGTTTTATGTAATGTTTATCAATGCGACCAGATCAAACGGAGAACTGCAGTCAGGATTTACGGCGATTCCGAGTACACATTTATTTGATAACTGGACGAACCTTGTAACTGGAACGCTGCCGATATGGTCCGGTATGCTTAACAGCTTGATCGTATCTGCTTGTTCAGCAGTACTCTGTACGTATTTCTCAACCATGACCGCATATGCGATTCATGCATACGAGTTTAAGTTAAAGAAATATATTTATCCGTTCATCCTGATGATCATGATGATTCCGACACAGGTTACTGCACTTGGATTTATCAAACTTGTAAATAAAATGAACCTGATGGATAATTTTATTCCGTTGATCATTCCGACAATCGCTTCACCGGTTGTATTCTTCTATATGAAACAGTATATGGAGAGTGCATTACCGATGTCATTGATCGAAGCAGCCAGAATTGACGGTTCCGGAGAATTTCATACTTTCAACAGCATTGTCCTCCCGTTAATGAAACCGGCAATCGCAGTACAGGCAATCTTCACATTTGTAAGCAGCTGGAATAATTACTTTACTCCGGCATTGATCTTACATAATGATAAGAAGAAAACGCTTCCAATCCTGATCGCACAGTTACGAGCAGCAGACTGGTTGAAGTTTGATATGGGTCAGGTTTATGTGATGATCACATTCTCCATCCTGCCGGTAATCATTGTATATCTGCTTCTTTCTAAGCATATCGTTCAGGGTGTTGCATTAGGAAGTGTTAAGGGCTGACAGCTGTCTGAGGGGTTAAAGTATTTGTTATAAAGTGTTTTAGGAGAATGAGGCAGGCATTCGCATTTCAATGGATGATTTCGGCTCGGGTTATTCTTCGCTGAACACGATGAAGGGAATATCGTCAGTTAAAAATCAATAAAATCAATATAGGTAATTGCGAAACAAGTTCGCAATCCTGATTAAAAATGCGGTAAGAATCCT
>CAVHWG010000223.1:0-4386 GCA_963639645.1 Firmicutes bacterium TM09-10
ACATATATCTGGTAAACACAATGGCCACATGGGCTGTCAGTGCATCATAAGATAAGCTATGGCATTCTCCAATCAGGTTCAGCATAGATTTGCAGGTCTTGAAGAAAACCTCGATCTGCCAGCGTTTTCCATAAATACGGATGATCTCTTCTTCAGAAAGTGTCGTATCCGTGCAGATAAAAGCAAGCCAGTCCTTGCGGTTCGCTTTGTTCCTTACGCAAACAATTTTTGCTGGAATTGGATTTTCTTTCCCTACCATAACATCAACGGAAAGCAGGTATTTTGATCTGCCACGACGTTTTTTGTTTCGGGAATAGATCTCTTTGATATTTAGCTGTTCACCACAGTAGGTATATTTGATCCGGCTGCTTTTCTTGATCATAGCGATCACATCCATACCTTTTGAATGGATGGCTGTGATCTGTGCCGGGTTGGAAAACCAGGAATCAAACAGGACATAATCCGCTTTCAGCCCTGTACTGAGGGCAGTGTCCAACAGGGTCATCATTGCTTCCGGTGCTTTTGTCTGAGCAAGCTTGCGTCTTTTTCCTGCAAGGGTTCTGTTATCGAAGGTATTCACCGGACCAATGATATTTGTATCTTTCGCAGATGCCAGCAGACAGCTGTTTACAGGAATCAATGTATTTCCGTCGCTCCAGCTTAAAGTAAGCATTCGGAATCCTTTTTTGAAATGCATATCCGTGTGGTCAAAAACTTTAGATCCCAGTTCTGTTTTCTTGCAGCTGGTGCGGTTAAAAAGGCTGTCATCAATGATGAATACATTTTTTCTGCTATCATCCGTCAGCTCTCGGATGTCACGATTTACGATATCAGCAGCCAGAAGAGAAGTAAACCGGAGCCAGTTTGTTTTTGAAGAATTAAGGAAACGGTAGAACGTGTTTTTGGAAAACGCTTCCTTAAAAGAGCCAGTCCGTTGTTGCATGTACATACTTCTTGCAACAAAAATGTTGCTGAGTTTGTAACGAAGCAGAGACACCGGAGAAACACCTTTTTCCTTCGTCCCATTACATCTGGCAAGAAGCTTGCCGACATGATATTTGGAAAAAAATCTCTGAACACAGTCAACTAAGGCTTTTTCATCGGAATGGTTTTGTGGTATACTGGACATGGCATAAATCTCCTTTGTTAAAATGGTTTCTTGACAACTCCATTATACCAAACGGAACAGGTTTATGCCTTTTTTATTGGCTGAAATATTGAATTTTCAAGGTTCAACACACCATATCGGTGTGGGAAGTTTTAGTAAGATAGAATTATAATTTAGAATGTTGTAAAATGAAGAATCCGGGAAAGGCAACCATCACATTGACCGGAGATCAGATAGGAACCATAAAATATGTTGTGCAGGTGAAGATCACCCAGAAGCAGGCGCAGAAGCGCATACTCGCGTTAAAGAAGACATATCCGGAAGGACTGTCCTGGACAAACGAGGATAATGAATACTATTGGAGTGCCATCAACTGTTACTGTTACGGTTGTATCGCTTTCGCGGGAGAAGTCAGTGACAAGGTATTCGGAAAGAATGCAAAGGTGACCACACATAAGGACTTTGATAAGATTAAAGTCGGAGATCATATTCGTATCGGAGAGTACCATTCCGTAATCGTATGGAAGAAGGCAAAGGATTCGGTCATCGTTGTGGAAGGAAAAAATGCTGACTGATAGTAAAATGAGGTCAGAAAAAATGTGAAGAAGGATGTTGAATAGGCCGGAAAAAATGTGATATACTATGATCAAAGAGGTGGAAAAGTATGTATAGATCAGCAATAAATGAACTTTTGCAGTGGAAACATAAAGATAATCGTAAGCCGTTGGTCATAATGGGAGCAAGACAGGTTGGAAAAACATGGCTGATGAAAGAATTTGGCAGAACAAATTATGACAAGGTTGCATATATCTCATTTTACAATAATAAGAGAATGGCTGATGTATTTCAGAATGATTTTGATATAAAACGGATCATTATGAATTTGAATATTGAAGCGGGAGTTACAATCACGCCGGAAGATACATTGATCATACTGGATGAGATACAAGATTCCCCGAAGGTATTGGAATCATTAAAGTATTTTTGTGAGGAGGCACCGCAGTACCATGTTGTTGCAGCTGGTTCACTTCTCGGAGTGGCGATTCATGAAGGGGTTTCCTATCCGGTTGGCAAAGTAGATCTGTTGGATCTCTATCCTCTGAATTTTCGTGAGTTTTTGTATGCAGTGGAGGAAAAGGGGCTTGCGGATGCACTTGAAACAAAAGATTATACGTTGATTGATAATTTTTCGGATAAATATCTGTTTTGGTTAAAAAATTATTATTACACCGGAGGAATGCCGGCGGTTGTCGATGCATTTCGTATACACAAAGATTATGCTGAGGTTCGGCAGATTCAAAGGGATATTGTGCGACAGTATGAAGGGGATTTCGGAAAACACATAGATTCCCATACTTTACCAAGAATTCGATTGGTCTGGGATTCGATTCCGATGCAATTGGCAAAGGAAAATAAGAAATTCTTTTTTGGTCAGATCAAAAAGGGGGCGCGTAGCAGTGAGTATGAGCTCGCAATTCAGTGGCTGGTGGATTGTGAACTGGTGTATAAGGTGAATCGTGTGAACGAACCTAATATGCCGCTGAAAGCATATAAAAGCATGAATGCATATAAGCTTTTTCTCCTTGATGTTGGATTATTAGGGGCACTGAGTGAACTTGAAGCGGAATCGATATTGGATGGAAATGACATATTTGTCGAGTTTAAAGGAGCACTTACAGAACAATATGTTTTACAGCAATTAATATCGGATACGAAATATACACCATATTATTACGGCACGGAAAAGGCAACGTTTGAGCAGGATTTTCTTGTGCAGAGAGGAAAGAATATTGTTCCGATAGAGGTCAAGGCCGGGGATAATATCCGATCGCAAAGTTTGAAAGCATATTGCGATAAGTTTCATCCGGATAAAGCGGTGCGTTTTTCAACTTTAAAATATATTGATCAGGGTTGGATGGAGAATATACCGTTATACGCTGTGTGCAATCTCTAAAAATAACTGAGAAAAGGTCTATCCTGTCGCGGCAGGATAGATTTTTTTCGTTTTATGGGATTTTTTGACACGCCCATCCGTCTAATAAGTGTAAAGCAAAAAGAAAACGATTTGCTTTGACAAGATCTCAGCGCGCAGGAGAACTATCATGCAGAAAAACGAAATGATGAACTTAATACGAAAGGCAAAAGACCGGGATCCGGATGCATTTACAACCCTGATGCAGCAGCAGACGAAAGATATGTATCGTGTCGCGATCGCCATTCTGATGAATGATGAGGACGCTGCGGATGCAATTCAGGAGACGATTCTTGATTGTTGGGAACGGATCGACACACTCAGAGAGAACCGATATTTCAAAACCTGGCTGACAAGAATTCTGATCAACAACTGCTATGACATCAGGAAGAAGCGTGAGAACCTTGCACCGATGGAAGAATATGAACCACCGGCGGCGGAGGATTCTTACAATCTGGAACTGAAAGAAGCGTTGGCTGCGCTGGACGAGATCTACCGTATTCCGATGCTGCTTCATTACGGGCAGGGATGGAAAACGAAAGAGATCGCAGAATTGCTGCACGTCTCGGCGAGCACGATTCAGACAAGGCTGGCGCGCGGCAGGGAAAAACTGGCAGTCTATTACAGGAAGGAGTAGCGTGATGAAGAAGAATTCCAATATTTTTCAGGACGATATAAAAGTACCGGAGATTGTATTGCAGAAAGCAGATGAGGCTTTTGCCAGAATTCAGACGGAGGGCAGAAGTACTATGAAGAAAAACAATCAGACAGAGAATCGAAAACATACTTTTTGGAGAAATCCGGCAGCGGTCGCAGCATGCGCATGTATTATTGTGGCGGGAAGCGTGACCGCGGGGGCAGCCGTGCATCATGTGTGGAGCCGCGGCATGCAGGGCGCAGTGCAGGCAACCGACTCGCAGCAGAAGGAGTTGATCGACAAGGGTGCAGCAGTCGTGTTCAAAGAACAGAAGGATTACAGCAAGCTTGCCGTAACGGACAACGGTGTCACGATTACACCGGAGACGATCATCGTGGATGAGAACTTTGCGCATATCGCATTTTCCGTGAAAGGATATGATCTTGCGGAAGGCGACGAGCCGGGCTTTGATGACTGGGATATCGGCGTGAAGGATGACAAGGAGGAGGGCAGTGCGCAGGTATATGGCGGCTTCTATGACGGAATTGTCAGCGATGAGAACGGCAGTCCGGTCTATGAGGATGGAAGCAGTCTCAAAGAGGATGAACAGGGCAGAACCATCACACATTATGTGGATAAGGACGGTAATCTGGAATACGTTGTAAGCGT
>CAVHWG010000224.1:0-1459 GCA_963639645.1 Firmicutes bacterium TM09-10
CTCCATCTTGTTTACATCATCCATGATGCCAAGATTTGTAAAGATCTCACGGGAGTACTGTCCAACCGGAACATCCTCTCCTGCAAGTGCCATATTCTCTGCATCTGTGATGTTCTCAAATCCGGTTACCTTAGTCTCACCGTCCTTTGGTTTGATAAGTACGACTTTATTCTCGAGAAGGTCAACCACGGTGTCCTCTTTTGTCAGTTTCTCCTCTGTGAGTGCGTCCATCTGCTTGTCTGCTGCCGAGAAGAAAAGATCGCAGCGTGCGCCCTCCTCGATCTGTGTCTGCAGTGTACCTGAACTGTCTGC
Organism: Firmicutes bacterium TM09-10; assembly: GCA_963639645.1. Classification (GTDB taxonomy): domain Bacteria; phylum Bacillota; class Clostridia; order Lachnospirales; family Lachnospiraceae; genus Roseburia. The sequence goes on from CAVHWG010000224.1 coordinate 313, forward strand.
GCTGTAATAAATGGTTACGTTCGGATAAAGCTCATTGAAATCCTTCTGGATCTCTTCCATGGAGTTGCTGAGGCTGGCTGCGATAAATGCGTAAACCTCGCCCTTCAGCTCCTTGTCACCCTTTACTTCTGTGTCTGCCGCAAATACGTTACCGCTCATAAGTCCTGCTGTTAAGATTCCTGCTGTTAAAGCTACTGCGATTTTTTTCTTCATCTTCTGGTTTCCTCTCCTTTTCGTTTCGTTCGGTTTTATTCAGTTTTGAATGGTTTCGTCTAATTTTACCGAAATGAAAGTTTCTTGTCAATTTATTATTCCTCTGACCAATTTCCGCTGTCATCCCAGACAATGTCTCCGTCACCGCCATCGTCACTGTCATCGATCACATCATCGCCGCTTCCGCTGTTGCTGTCATCTACATAATTGCCGTCATCGCCGCTGTCGCTCCCACTGTTGTCCGTGCTTCCGCCATTTCCGTTATCACTGCTGTCACCGCTGTTGTCATCGCTTCCATCATCACTGTTATCATAGTCTGTGTTATCATAATCTGTATTATCACTGTTATCGTAGCTGTAGTCTGCGCTGTCAGAGGATGAATCGGTTATGCTGGCGGAATCAGTACTGTCTGTAGAATCTGTACTGTCTGCATCATCGCTCTCCTTCTGTACATTGCCAAGCGTACTCTTCTCAGATTTATCAGCGAGGCTTGTGTAAGCGAGATATGCCTCTCCATTGTCAAGCTTAAGCGTTGCCTTCTCCATATCACCAAGCTCCACACTGTAGATTTCATAAGCATTTCCATTTCCGTCTACGATCTTCATGTCATAGATCGCATCTACTGCTGAATCCGGTGTGTAATACATCTGTACCTGCTCTGCATCCTTGATCGTGGATTCTGACGGTACAAGATTCTTACCCCATTCTTCTCCGCCGGCTGCACGGAGATATATCTCACGGAGTTCGCCATTCGTACTGTTGGTGATGTATACAAATTTCGCAGTGCTTGTCTTCACACCGATCAGCTTCGGCGCAGGTGTTGATGTCGGCAGCGGACTTGCTGTAGCCGGTGCTGCAGTAGGAACTGCTGTCGGAACCGGTGTCGGCGTCGCCTCCGCCTCTGTTGATGATGATTTGCCGCAGCCTGCTGCCG
>CAVHWG010000224.1:1593-3734 GCA_963639645.1 Firmicutes bacterium TM09-10
CTTCTTATATTTCATAATATTACCTCCTGAATAATGCTTTATGCCAGAGCGTGTTTGAATTTTCAAACACCACCCAGTAACGTCTTTCCGATAAAGTAGCCAAGTACCAGAATACCGAGAATAATTCTGTACCATCCAAATACCTTGAAATCATGTTTTTTGATGTATCCCATCAGGAATTTAATTGCAAAGACAGATACCACAAAGGATACCACAACTCCCACGATCAGAATGATAAGCTCCGTGGTGCTGAATGCAAAACCGAATTTCACAAGCTTCAGAAGACTGGCTCCGAACATAACCGGAATCGCCAGGAAAAATGTGAACTCAGCTGCGACAGTACGGGAGGTTCCGGCAAGGATACCTCCGATAATGGTAGAACCGGAACGGGACGTTCCCGGGATCACGGAAAGCACCTGGAAGCAGCCGATGATCAGTGCTGTCTTAAAGGAAAGATTATCAAGTCTGGTACAGGTTGGTCTGCGTCTCTTATTATAATTCTCGATCACAATAAAAAGGATACCATAAACGATCAGCATAATGGCAACCACAACGTAATTATAAAATTTCTCCTCAATGATATCATTAAACGGCAGTGCAATGATGATTGTCGGCAGACATGCCACCAGAATCTTAAACCAGAGTATCCATTTATCCTTATCACAGTACCGCTCGATGAATGTAAGGATTGCCCTGGATACTGCCGGTTTCTTACGAAGGGCTATTCTTGTTCTCTTCGGGAGCGGTCTTATGTAAAAAGGCCACAGCTTATTCCAGTACAGAACAACAACGGCCAGGATCGCGCCCAGCTGGATGACAACCAGGAAAAATTCCATAAATGCCGCGGACACATTCAGCCTGATAAACTCGTCAACCAGGATCATGTGTCCGGTACTGCTGATCGGAAGCCACTCTGTGATTCCCTCCACAATACCAAGAAGTATAACCTTCAGTAACTCTATAAAACTCATGCTGACTCCTTTCTGAAACAAGATAAGGACCGGACCGATGTGTAAATAGCGGCCCCGTCCCTATCAGTATATTACATATTTGGCAATTCGTAAACTTTGAAATCCTTTATTTCATAAAATTTACGTTTTCCCTTCGTTCTCATTAACGGTTGTCAATGGTGGCTATATCTACCAACGTCAGGTTGTTCAGGTCTGTATTCTCAAGACTTGTAACCAGTGCCTCTGCAGTATCAAGACTTGTAAGTACATTCACACCTGTCTCGATGGCATTCCGGCGGATCACAAAGCCATCCTTCTGATGCTCAACACCCTGTGGCGGCGTATCGATGACAACATCGATCTTGTGGCCAAGGATCAGGTCCATCAGGTTCGGAGACGGCTGCTCCAGCTTATTGGTACGTGTTACCTTGATTCCGTTCTCAGTCAGGACATTTGCAGTACCTCTTGTCGCAAAGATACGGTATCCCTGAGCTTCGAATCTTCTTGCGATTGGGATGATATCCTCTTTATCCTCGTCCTTAACCGTGATGATCATCTGTTTATGCTTCGGAAGACGGATTCCAGCTCCGATGAATGCTTTGTAAAGAGCCTCGTTGAAGGTCTTTGCAATACCAAGGCACTCACCTGTGGATTTCATCTCCGGTCCGAGGCTGATATCTGCGCCTCTGATCTTCTCGAAGGAGAATACCGGCATCTTGATCGCAAAGTACTCTGCTTCCTTCTGAAGTCCCGGTGTGTAGCCAAGCTCCCTGATCTTACGTCCGAGGATCACTCTTGTGGCAAGTGGAACGATCGGGATTCCGGTTACCTTGCTGATGTACGGAACGGTACGGCTGGAACGCGGGTTAACCTCGATCACATATACATCCTCCCCGACAACGATGAACTGGATATTGATCATACCGATTACATGAAGTGCCTGTGCAAGACGGCGTGTGTACTCAGCAATAGTATCCTTTGCTTTCTGGCTGATGGTCTGTGCCGGATATACGGAAATACTGTCTCCGGAGTGGATACCTGCACGCTCGATGTGCTCCATGATTCCAGGGATCAGGATGTCCTCACCGTCGCATACCGCATCGACCTCGATCTCTTTACCCATGAGGTATTTATCAACAAGGATCGGGTGCTCCTGTGCGATCTGGTTGATCACTCCGATGTACTCTTCCA
>CAVHWG010000225.1:0-3287 GCA_963639645.1 Firmicutes bacterium TM09-10
GTAGTACGCTTCGTCCTCCTCATCATATTCATTGTATGCGCAAAAGTCACAACTTACAGCCATGTGTGTACTTCCTTTCTATGATCAGATTTATCCTTTAGATAAACTGATTTTGTTTCTCGTCATAATGATAATTGATCGCATCAAGTTTTGCAATGATTTCTTCTGCGTCCACCATATATGCGGCTGTCATCTCTGCGAGTGTTGCATAATGGTCGCGCAACTGCGTATTTACAACAGACAGCAGCATCACTGGATCTTTTGGTAAATTCATGTTTTCTTCCTCCTTTTTATGTATGTTGTGGGCAATTGCCTCAAATTCTCCCTCGGAAAAGGAGGAAGAAATCATTTATTTAGCAGCCATCGAGAAGATGCAGCAGGTAGTCCTTGTAAGAGGTTGCAAGGCTTTGCGGTGCGTAGATGGTGACATGTCCGGAGAGACCGGCAAGCCACCCGAAGAACTGCGGGCTGACTGCAATATTCATGCGCGCCAAGGCGCGCGTATCATCGTAGGGACGAAGTGCAACATCGCTTCCGAAACGGTCGACAATGACACCGATCAAGGCATTGTCACACAGAAGCTGGATCGTTTCCTCCTCGCCTGCAAACATGCCGAACGTCTTCTTGGAATAGGCTGCCACATCGATCTGCTCGAAGACTTCACGCCCTTCGCGAGCATTGTCCGATAGGGCAATGTGCAGCATCTTGTCGACACGGTAGTGCTTCATCATGGATGCGGCGCTGTCGTAAGCGACAAGATAATAGTTCTCGTCGTCCCAGGTAAGAAGCCACGGGCTGACTTCGTAGATTGCGCCGTCCTTGCGTGGAACCATCTGCTTGTGGACATCCCAGTCGAAGTATTGAAAGCGGATCTGCCTGTTGTCTGCAATCGCGGCATAGATCACATCGACACTGTAGTAGATGTTCTCGTTGAGTGCCTTGTTGCGGTCAGTGACCACAACCTGACGCTGTAGTTTTCGGGCATCGTTCTCGCTGACGAGATGCTGGAGTTTGCCGATCAGTTCTCGCGACTTCTTCGTTGTGATAAACTTGGAAGACTGTACCAGGTCGACGAGAAGCTTCACCTCCGCAAGCTCAAAGTCGCGGGAGAGAAGCTGGTAGCCGTCGTGCGGGCCGGGACCGCGCACGATGTCGTATCCGTAATCAGTCAGCGTCTGAATATCGTTGTAGATGCTTTTGCGCTCCGCCTTGATTCCGTTGGCAGCCAGATAGTCGATCAACTGTGGTGTCGTCGCATCATGTGTTTCGTCGGTATGCTTTTGTAAATAATCAAGAATAAGCAACATCTTTTGCTTCTGATTCGTTGATCTTGGCATATAACTTTCTCCTCTAAATTATAATGGATGCTATTCCATTTGATCACATTCATTATAATAAACGGTCAATTGATTGACAAGGGCAGGAATACTTGAAAATGTGAGAGTGGTTCAAGTCTCGGTGCTTCGCATAAATAAAGCCCCCGGAAAATAAATCCGGGGGCATATAGTTTACAATCTGTTATCTCTTGCACTTGGTAGCGGCTTCCACAAAACCACGGAAAAGCGGATGTGGACGGTTTGGACGGGACTTCAGTTCCGGATGCGCCTGTGTGGCGATAAACCACGGATGATCCGGAATCTCGATCATCTCGACGATTCTTCCGTCAGGGGAGGTTCCGCAAAGCTTCATACCGTGCTCGAGAAGAGCGGTACGGTAATCGTTGTTGACCTCATAACGATGACGGTGACGCTCGGAAATCTCTTCGGTTCCGTATACGCTGTATGCCTTGGAATCCTTCTCAAGGATACATGGATAAGCACCGAGTCTTAAAGTTCCTCCGATATCCTCAACACCGTTCTGGTCAGGCATCAGAGCGATAACCGGATGGGTTGTGTTCGGATCAAGCTCGATACTGTGTGCATCGTTGTAACCGCATACATGTCTTGCAAACTCAATGATGGCAACCTGCATACCAAGGCAGAGTCCAAGGTATGGGATCTTGTTCTCTCTTGCGTAGCGTGCGGCAAGGATCTTGCCCTCAACACCACGTATACCGAATCCACCAGGAACAAGGATTCCGTTGACATCTCCAAGAACACTCTCCACATTGTCTGCGTTCAGTTCCTCGGAATCCACCCACTTGATATCGATCGTTGTGTGAAGCGGGATTCCACCGTGCTTTAACGCCTCAACAACGGAGATGTAGGCATCATGTAATGCAGTATATTTTCCAACCAAAGCAATCTTGACTTCCTTATCCGGATGGCGCAGGTCGTTGACCATCTGCTTCCAGTCTGCAAGATCCGGCTCCGGACAATCAAGCTTTAAGCACTCGCATGCAACCTTGGCAAGATTCTCCTGCTCCATGGCAAGAGGTGCCTCGTAGAGGTATTCAACATCAAGGTTCTGCAGTACATGAGTGTTCGGTACGTTACAGAATAAAGCGATCTTGTCCTTGAGTCCCTGATCAAGCGGCTGCTCGGAACGGCATACGATGATATCAGGCTGGATTCCCATTCCCTGAAGTTCCTTTACGGAAGCCTGTGTCGGTTTTGTTTTCAGTTCGCCGGAAGCCTTTAAATAAGGGATCAGCGTTACATGGATGAGGATGGCATTTTCATGTCCGACCTCATGCTGGAACTGGCGGATCGCTTCTAAGAAAGGCTGGCTTTCGATATCACCTACGGTTCCACCGACTTCGATGATGGCAATATGTGTCTCATCGGAAGTGAAATTGCGGTAAAAACGGCTTTTGATCTCATTTGTGATGTGAGGGATGACCTGAACTGTTCCTCCACCGTAATCACCGCGGCGTTCCTTCTGAAGAACGGACCAGTATACTTTTCCGGTTGTGACGTTGGAATTTTTGGTTAGGCTCTCATCGATGAAACGCTCATAATGTCCAAGGTCAAGGTCAGTTTCAGCACCGTCGTCGGTGACGAAAACTTCACCGTGCTGGATTGGGTTCATGGTTCCTGGATCGATGTTGATGTAAGGGTCGAATTTCTGCATGGTAACTTTGTATCCACGTGCTTTTAAAAGTCTTCCGAGGGAAGCAGCAGTGATACCTTTACCGAGACCGGATACAACACCACCGGTGACAAAGACGTATTTTACAGGCATAGGGTTATCCTCCTCAAAATAGATAGTAAAAAATGCTTATTTTTAATCATAACCAAAATATTATATTACAAGTTTTCCAAGAAATCTAGTAAAATCGAAAAAATCTTTTTCCTACTTTAGAAAATATTAAGAAAGGAAACGAAAAGTTCATGAAGAACGTATTG
>CAVHWG010000226.1:0-3117 GCA_963639645.1 Firmicutes bacterium TM09-10
GGGAATGCGGATCCGGGTAATTACAAAGAAAGAGAAAAAGAAGCAGGAGCGCACGCTATCCAGGGAAATGCTTTTGTCGTTCCAGAAACGTGCATGGTTGTTTCTTGTAATTCGAAAAGTATATTTTATGATGCGCCCGATCATGAAGCGCAAGCCGATCTGGATGTATCTGGATAAGATTTATAAAGGCGGCGATTCTTCCGAGTATTTGTACCGCTATTCCTGTGCACAGAAGGATGGCAATCAGCATTACTACCTGATCGATAAGCATGCAACGGATTATAAGCGGTTGAAGAGAGACGGTTATAAGCCGCTCGTAAGGGGAAGTATCAAGCATCGTCTGGTATTCCTTATGGCAGACATGATGGTTATTTCGAACTCGACGGTTTTTGCCTTTAACAATTACGGATTACCGAATTCAAGTTATGTGCGTGATCTTGTGGATTTCCATGTCTGCTGCGTACAGCATGGTATGTCGGTACAGAAGATTGCAGTTGCGCAGAACCGTTTGCGTGATAATACGAGATTATATTTCTGTGCATCGAAGTATGAATTAGAAAATCTTTCAAAGCCAATCTATGATTATGAAGGCTATGATGCATTAAAACTTACCGGTGTGCCGCGTTATGACGGTCTTAAGAATGATGACAAAAAACAGATTATGATCAGTCCGACCTGGCGTATGCAGGCTGCCGTTCCGGTACGAACAAGTGAGGGCGAGCAGAGAGATTATAACCCGTTGTTTAAGGAAAGCACTTATTTCCAGGTGTTTAATGCATTGATCAATGATCCGCGTCTGATCGAAGCTGCAAAAAAATATGGCTATCGTATCAAGTATGTGCTGCATCCGATCGTGAGTGCGCAGGTGGATGATTTTGATAAAAATGATTATGTGGACATTATCCCAGCAGTCGGTGATATGAGTTACGAGAAGATGTTCTGTGAATCAAGCCTTATGGTAACGGATTTCTCGGGAATCCAGTTCGATTTTGCCTATATGAGAAAGCCGCTTGTATATCTGCATCATAAAGACATTCCTCAGCATTATGAGGAGGGTACGTTCTTCTATGATACGATGGCATTCGGAGAGATTGCTCATGATAACGATGAACTGATCGATCTGTTATGTGAATATATGGCAAACGGATGTAAAATGAAAGAAGAGTATGTGCGCCGTGCTGATGATTTCTTCTATTATCGGGATCATAACAACTGTAAACGTATTTATGATACAATGACGGAATATCAGGAAAAGAAAATTTTGCCTTATCGTCAGAAGTAACTGGAACAACGGAAACTATTTTAATAGAAAGCAGGGAGATGTAATTATGAATATTGGTGTAATTTTCGCTGGTGGTGTGGGTAAACGAATGAACAGTCGCGTGAAGCCGAAACAGTTCATTGATGTATACGGAAAACCGATTATTATTCACACACTGGAATTGTTTGAAAATCACCCGGATATTGATGCAATCGCGGTTGCATGTCTGGAAGACTGGATTCCTTATTTACAGGAATTACTGGAAAAATTCAATATTAAGAAAGTGAAAAAGATTGTTCCGGGCGGAGCAAGCGGTCAGGAGTCCATCTACAATGGATTAAAGGCTGCGGAAGAGATTGCTGCAGGAGAAAAGTCAATTGTATTGATCCATGATGGAGTACGTCCTTTGATCAATGAAAAAACTATTACCGATAACATTGAATCGGTTAAGAAGCATGGTTCTTCCATTACCTGTGTGAAGGTAAAGGAGACAGTTCTGGTTGTTGGTGAGGATAATTCGATTGAGGATGTTCCGAATCGTGAAGATACGCGTCTTGCCCGTGCACCGCAGAGCTTTTATCTGGATGAGATCATTGGAGCACATCGTAAAGCGATGGCTGAAAACAAATATGATTTTATCGATTCATGCTCTATGATGCAGTATTATGGCAAAAAGTTATACCTGATCGAGGGCCCGCAGGAGAATATCAAGATTACAACACCGGATGATTTCTATACCATGCGAGCACTTCTTGATGCAAGGGAAGAAGCACAGATTTATGGTCTTGAGAATTAAGGAGCATTGCGATGAGGGATGTATTAACAGAGGATTTTAAGCAGATTACCGAGCGTAACATTCCGTGGGATGCGTTGCGCAATAAAACGTTTTTGATCACAGGGGCAACAGGATTGGTAGGATCCCTTCTTGTCAAATGCCTGTTGTATGCAAATCAGGCAATTGATCTTAATGCCAAAATATATGCGGTAGTGCGCAATACCGAGAAAGCCGATCGCATTTTTGCGGAGGAAAAGACGGAGGCACTGTCTTATATTGTGGCAGATCTTGCAACCGGAAAAGTGTGTTGTGAAGATGCGTGTGATTATATGATCCATGCGGCTGCAGTTACCGCTTCTAAGGTTATGGTGTCGGATCCGGTCGGAACTATTCGTACTGCAATCGACGGTACGGAAAAAATGCTGCAGCTTGCCGTGGAGAAAAATGTGAAAGCATTTATCTATATTTCTTCGATGGAAATCTACGGACAGCCGAAGACGGAAGGCAAGACTGCGGAAAAAGATCTCGGATATGTTGATATTGAGACGGTCCGCAGTTGCTATCCGGAAGGAAAGCGCATGTGTGAGTGCCTGTGCACGGCTTATGCAGCACAGTATGGCGTGAATGTGATCAGCGCGAGACTGGCACAGACATTCGGTGCCGGAATTCTTCCTACAGAAAACCGTGTGTTTGCACAGTTTGCAAGAAGTGCGGTAAATGGAGAAAACATTGTCCTGCACACGACGGGAGAATCGGAGGGAAATTACGTATATACGGCAGATGCGATTGCTGCAATCCTTACACTTCTGGTAAAAGGCGCGGCAGGAGAAGCGTATAACATTGCAAACGAGGACAGCCATATTACGATTCGCAATATGGCAGAGCTTGTTGCAAAGGAGATTGCAGGAGGCAAGATCAAGGTAGTGATCGATATTCCGGAAGACAGTGCGTCTTTAGGCTATGCGCCACCGGTCAAAATGTGGCTGGACGCGTCTAAGATGCGTGCGCTCGGATGGAAACCGGAAGTTGGACTGGTAGACGCCTACAAACGCATGATCCGTTGGATGGAGTAAATATATAC
>CAVHWG010000227.1:0-2918 GCA_963639645.1 Firmicutes bacterium TM09-10
TTCCAGTATACATTTTTTATTCTGTTTTTTCGTTTCGGCAATCTCGTGTTTTATATATAAATATCATACACCGAAAATGTCCTTTTATTACAAATAGGGCAGGTCTTTTGACCTGCCCTAATATTACTGTGCCGTTGGCATAACCATATCCTCATCTGAAAGAATCACGCCATCAATCACTTTATCTACAAGAATTCTTGCATAATTGATCTGCGTCTCATCCGGATACATGACATAACTTCGCTTCGTCGGCATAGAATACGTCTTCTGCGAACTTCCCTGTCCCGATACCGCAAACGATTTCACATTCCATGATGCCATATCCGAAAGCTGCATTTTTACCAAAGCTGAAATATCGGAAGAACTCATATTTGTCGTAAACATACCTTCCATACTGTTTAAGATTGCGGAATAATTATTCAGTACCGTTGTTCCGGAAGAAACTTTCTTAATAATTGCCTCGATTGCCTGCATCTGATGACGGCCTCGCGCATTATCACCGTCCGCAAAGGACTTACGCTCCCTTACATAAGACAATGCAACCGTTCCGTTCAGCTGGTTTGTTCCCTGACTGATATAATATCCGCCCTCACTTGTACGGAATGATTTCTCCGATTCAATCGTAATACCGCCGATCGCATCGATCAATGTAGAAAAACCATTGAAATTGATCTGAACATAATAATCCACGTTCTCCTGATAGAGGTTGCCGAGCGTTCCCATCGAGCAATCAATTCCATAAATACCGCAGTGTGTCAGCTTATCGCGCATTTCTCCGCTTACCGTGGTCTGCACATAATAATCACGCGGTGTATTTAAAAGCAATACCTGCTTGGTTGTCGGATTCACAACCGCAAGAATATTGACATCGCTTCGGCTAGTTGCCAGTTTCAGATTTCTGGTATCGGATCCGCTGATATATACGACAAACGGATCCTTGGTAATATCTTTTGTATTGTCCGTATTGTCAGTTGTTACCGTCGATTGCACTTCATGATCATATAACGTCTTCGTTTTCTCGGAAAAATCCTTATAATCATCCTGACTCTCGATCACATCGACATAAGCCGCATTCAATATGATTGCATCGACATTTCCGGCGTCCAGCGCATCTACCATATCAAAAACAGTATCATAATTCTGCGTTTTGATCTCCTGTCCAAGATTCTCATTAATTTTGTCGATCGTTGTCTTCGTATGCTCAAAATCATAATTCTGCGTGATGGCAAATATACCGTCTTTGATATCTGCAACCGTGACTGCCGGATTGTCGGCAAGTGCATATACGGACACCGTATCCGTTACAACAACATTATCTGTAATATTGGAGATTGCATTCCCCGCCTGCCACATCATGGAAGATGCCACTATGCAGAGTGCCATCGTGATTGCTGAAATCACACACCCAATGCTTCTCTTTATATACAGTTTTTGTTTTTTCATCTTGGCGGTTAACTTCTTGCCTTTTTTCTTCTTAACCTTTGAATAAAAGAAATAGTAAACAATCGTTAAAAGCCAAACAAGAATCAGGCCGATTAACAGTGAATATTTCGTCGGTAACATGTTCAGCCAGACTAAAATGCCACCGGTAATAATCGATATGATCAACTGACAGATCAGTATGATTCCTGCCACGATCTTCCAGTTCTTTGCTTTACTATCTGCACGTTTTCCCATTATTTTTTCACTTTCGTTTTGACTATTTTTAAAACACCATTCTTATCGCTATGATATTTCTTTCCATGCCATTTAAATGTACGATTTCGAACCAACTTTCCGCTCATTCCGAAATAATACTGTTTCTTACCGATTTGAATAATTTTATTTTTTTGTACTGCACCATTGTATCCAAAATAATATTTATCCCCATCAACTTCCGCACATTTTCCAGTAACTAAAGTTCCATCCTTACGTACAGCATAGGTATTTGACTTAAAATCGTATAATTCGGTACCTGCGTTTCCCACATACATCGTGCCATCTGAATCAAAGAGATAATACTCTCCATCAATCTCATACTTACGATTTCGAATCATCCTTCCATAGCTATCAAAGTAATAGGAAAATCCATCGAGATCCTCCCAATTATCAACCGTCACTTCTCCATCATAATCAATTGCATAATAATAGGATCCCAATTTTTTAATTGCAATTTCATCATCCGTTCCACTCGTTACCAAATATCCGGATTCATCAAAATACATCGGAATTCCATTAACATAATTAAGCCCTTCGTTCATGTATGCGTACTTTTGATTTTTTGAGAACGTAAAATATCGTTGTTCTTCACCATAGCTTTTCCAGCCTAAATACTGACCTTCTTCAGAAAATTTCCCATAATCCATCTGGCCACTTGCCTTAAACCTAAAGTAATGATTTCCAATTTTTTGTACACCCTTCAACGGCTTACATTTTGAATTGAGATAATACATATCATGATTGCGTTTAACACCATCCGCACCATATAAATACTGCCATCCGGTCATTTTATTTTTTTCTGTAATCTTTTGTCCTCGATATAATGTTATAGTGTCATTTACAATATGATAAATTTGTGTTTCTTTCTCAGTTCCAATCATATAACACATTCCGTATTTTGTTGCACGTTTTATTGCAGTATATGCCTTCCATTGACCAGTCTTGGCATTATAAGCAGTTACTCCACTATTCGGAATATAGGAATATCGTGGACTTATCATACTCAGCAGATCATTTGAGTTTCCTGCTCCAATTCCATGATGACACAATTTCATAATATCACATTTTAAACCGGTTCCATATTTATCCACTAATGATTTTGCTTCATCCGCATAACAGTCTCCTGCCGTGAAATAGCGAGTATCACCACATGTAAATATCGTTGCCAGAGAACAATTGTTTTCATACATCATCTCTCTTTGATCCACACTATCATACTG
>CAVHWG010000228.1:0-534 GCA_963639645.1 Firmicutes bacterium TM09-10
CCGCTCGTCACGAACGGAGACTTCGGATCGTTCGGAATCGTATTTTTGTTGGCGGTGATGTTTACGGAATCCAGAAGCTTCTCCACCGCTTTTCCGGTCTGGTCAAAATTCGTCAGATCGACAAGCATCAGGTGATTGTCGGTGCCTCCCGATACGATCTTGATACCGCGGTTCATCAGTCCCTTGCACAGCGCCTGCGCATTGTCGATGATGTTCTGCTGGTACACCTTGAACTCCGGCTGCAGCGCTTCCTTGAAGCAGACTGCCTTCGCCGCGATCACATGCATCAGCGGGCCTCCCTGGATTCCCGGGAAGATCGCCTTGTTAAAGTTGTACTTGTCTGCCGCTTCCTGATTGCAGAGAATCATTCCGCCGCGCGGTCCGCGCAGAGTCTTGTGCGTGGTCGTTGTCACGACGTCCGCATACGGGATCGGGCTTGGATGAAGTCCTGCCGCAACCAGACCGGCAATGTGCGCCATGTCAACCATGAGCACGGCACCACAGGCGTCCGCGATCTCACGGAATTTCTTAAAG
>CAVHWG010000228.1:633-2772 GCA_963639645.1 Firmicutes bacterium TM09-10
AGGCGTCCGCGATCTCGCGGAATTTCTTAAAATCGATCGTGCGCGCGTAGGCACTGGCACCTGCAATGATCATCTTCGGCTTGCACTCAAGGGCAATCTCCATCACCTTGTCGTAATCGATGAATCCCTCGTCATTCACACCATACGGTACAATATGAAAATAGGTTCCGGAAAAATTGACCGGTGAACCGTGCGTAAGATGTCCGCCGTGATCCAGATTCATACCCATCACGGTGTCACCCGGCTTTAAAACCGCGAACTGCACCGCCATATTCGCCTGTGCTCCGGAATGCGGCTGTACATTGACATAATCACAGCCGAAGAGCTTCTTCGCGCGCTCTCTCGCCAGCTCCTCCACAACATCCACACAGTCGCATCCGCCGTAATAGCGCTTCCCCGGATATCCTTCCGCATATTTATTGGTCAAAACGCTTCCCATCGCAGACATCACCGCCGGGCTTACCCAGTTCTCGGACGCGATCAGCTCAATATGGCTGTTCTGTCTGTCAAACTCATCCTTTATTGCCTGCGCGATTTCCACATCCACCGCTTCAATATCTTCCATTGTATACATCGTATGTATTCTCCCTTCCTGAACCGCCGTACTGTCTTTCCACGAAAAACATTTGTCTTTCTACGGCTATGCTACTCATTATAAATGACTTTGTATCTTTATTCAATCGGAAAACACACACCGCCTATAACAATTTGTTATAAAACATATAAGTGCATCAGATAAATCGCAAGTGCCGCCTGGCAAACCAGAATGAGCGGCATTCCGACCACAAAATACCAGTGCTTCGTCTTGTGGCGGAACAAATACATTCCCGCCCAGGTTCCCACGCTTCCCCCGAGCAGACTCACGCCAAAGAGCACCTTCTCCGGAATCCGCCACCGGTGCCGTCTGGCGCGCCTCTTATCCGACCACATGACCACCACGCCGATCACATTCATAACCGCCAAATAGATTGCAAACAACTTCATCCCATCCATCTCATTTCTCCTCAACGACCTTTCCCATGTCACTCCACAAACTGGACATCCAGATCTACCGCTCCCTCAATTCCGTCCACGCTTCCCGTTTCACTGTACTGCCAGAAGGTGTCATGCCTGCTTCCCCGTTATTTTTCTTTTCTTCGCCCTCGCCTCTTTGCCGCCTTGCGATCCCCCGGAGCATTTTTGTGTAATAAGAGCGAAATTTCCTACTGCACAAAAAGGGCTGCAAATACATCTTTGATCAATGTATTGCAGCCCTGCGATATTTATTTTATTTCTTGATCAGTCTGTTCTTGCCAAGATGCAGTCTCATGATATACCACAGCTCCGTTGCAATACAGATGGAAGAATATGCTCCGCAGAGCAGACCTGCCATCAACGGAAGTGCAAACTCACGGATACTTGCAACACCGAGTAGGAACAGCATAAATACCATGATAAAGGTTGTCAGTGATGTATTGATGCTTCGCGAAAGCGTCTGTGTCAAACTCTTATTGGCAACCTCTGCCAGAAGCTCCGGCGTCTGCTTTGCAGCTGTCTTGCCTAGGTTCTCACGGATACGGTCAAAGATAACGATCGTATCATTGACCGAGTAACCAATGATCGTCAGCATACATGCGATAAAGGTATTTCCGACAGAAATACGAAGCAGCGCATATACGGCAAGCACTACCAGCACATCATGCAGCAGCGCGATGATCGCACTGGCACCGAAACGGATATCCTTAAAACGGAACCAGATATAAATCAGCATACAGATCGAAGATACGATCACAGCAACGATCGCATCGGAGCGCATCTCGCTGCTGACGGTTGAACTGATACTCTGTGATGTGATGGAAGACTCGTCTGCTCCAAGCTGATCCACCAGTGCCTGCTCCAACGTATCTCTCTCATCCAGCGTCAAAGTACGTGTCTTTACGGTAATCTGTGTCGTTCCCTCCACTTTGTTCGCCATGATGTCCTTGTCGCCGATCACATCCGCAACCACCGGAACGATCGCATTCTCAATCTCCTCGATCGTATAATCTTTACCGAAATCTGCTGTGGTCGAAGTACCTCCCACGAAATCCAGACCATAGTTTAATGCTCCGTTTCCCTTTGCCGCATGAACACCCATTCCGATAAATCCTGCTGCAATCA
>CAVHWG010000229.1:0-2415 GCA_963639645.1 Firmicutes bacterium TM09-10
ACAGTATCTTACTGCGCAAAACTACTAGTCTGTCGTTTCGACAATATTTCACAAATTTATTACACACAAAACAGAGGAATCCGTATTGAATGAAATGCATACAGATGATCTGACGATCGAACAGATATGCACTTTATACGAAAATATGAAGTAAAAATTGTGGATAATTCCGAATATGTTATTTTTTTAACAAAATTGAGAAAATCTATTAACAAGGCTCTGATTAAATGATATAACAAAAGATGGGTTTTCATTTTATGAGGAGGAATTGTATAATGGACACACTAGCATTATTAGCGACAGCCCTGATCTGTCTTCCATTTGTCATGGCTATTTTGCCGGCAGTGATCAAAGTCAGCAAGATCCGCAGCACGATCGTTTATATCTGTGGAGCGATCGTTGCCGTACTTGCAGTTATCACCGCCGGGATGTGGTTTATGAATGGTGGAACGGCAGTCACATTCGACTTGCCATATACGCAGGTATTTGACAAGATCATCTTAGTAGGAGACTTTTTATTGATGTTTTTGATCATCTATCTGTCGATCAGGCATCATAAAACGATCATAAGTCTTTTATCTATCATACAGACGTTTTTGGTAGCGGGAATTGAATTGTTCGGACCGAAGGCGGCTGACACCTTACATATCAGAATCGATTGGCTTACCTTTATCATGATTTTAATAATTGGCATCATCGGCGTAGCGATCGGAATCTATGCGGTTGGATATATGCATGGTTATCATATCCACCACCACAAGGAAGTACCGGATCGCAGAAGCTTTTTCTTTGCCATGATCTTTGTTTTTTACGGAGCGATGTTCGGTCTGGTTCTCTCCATGAGCCTGATCTGGCTTTATTTCTTCTGGGAGATTACCAGCGTGTGCTCGTTCCTTCTGATCGGATATACCGGAACACAGGAGGCGATTGACAACTCCTTCAAGGCGTTGTGGATGAACCTGCTCGGCGGTCTTGGAATTGCGGTTGCGATCGCGTATGCGATCAGCGTGCAGGGAACCGTGGACTTATATAAAGTGATCGATCTGGCGATCGCAGGCGGACAGGGAAGCGCAGCGCTTCTTCCGATCGCGATGCTTGCATTTGCGGCACTTACCAAGTCTGCACAGTTTCCGTTTTCCGGATGGCTGCTCGGCGCGATGGTCGCACCGACACCGTCCTCAGCACTTTTGCACAGCGCGACAATGGTAAAAGCGGGCGTTTATTTACTGGTACGTCTCTCACTCGCAATGAACGGCAACTATGTCGGACAGATGGTATATCTGTGTGGCGGCTTTACGTTCTTTGTTGCATCCTGTCTTGCGATCTCGCAGAGCGATGGCAAAAAGGTGCTTGCATATTCGACGATCTCCAACCTCGGTCTGATCGTTGCCTGTGCCGGAGCCGGATATCAGGAAACGATCTGGGCAGCAGTATTTTTGATCATGTTCCACGCAGTTTCCAAGTCTATGCTGTTCCAGTGTGTCGGCGCGATCGAAAACACGACCGGCAGCCGTGACATCGAGGACATGGAAGGACTTGCCGTGCGTTATCCGAAGCTGGCGTTTATCCTGATGGTCGGAATTGCGGGTATGTTCTTAGCTCCGTTTGGTATGCTTGTCTCCAAGTGGGCGGCACTCAAGGCATTTGTGGATGCGCCGAGTACCCTTATGGTGCTCTTTATTGTATTTGGCAGTTCAACCACCATGTTCTACTGGACAAAGTGGTTTGCGAAGATCCTCGGAATCCACGCGAGCAAAGGCCGCGACATCACAAAGCCGAACGAGTATATTTCCATGTATTTCCACGCCGTGCTTCTGATCGCGCTCTGCGTAGGCTTCCCGTTTATCTCCAAGTATGTGATCGAGCCGCTGATGAAGGATATGTACGGATTTTCCAATGCGGTTATCTCAGAGGGAAATATCGCGATCATGGTCATCATGATCTGCGCGATTTTCATCGTGCCTTCCATCAACTATCTTCTTACCAAGAACCGCAACGACAAAACGGTTATGGTGTACATGGGCGGCGCGAACACCGGAGACAACAAGAACTTTATCGATGCAACCGGCGAATCCAAGGAATTGCAGGTATCCAACTGGTACATGACCAACTGGTTCGGGGAGGACAAACTCTTTAAGCCTGCCATTATCGTCGGTGTTTTGATCATCGTGATCTTTATGTGTGTAGTGATTGGAGGTGCCATCTGATGACGGAACAGGGAATACGTTTTATCGCAATGTTGCTCTATATCGTGGGAGCTCCGGTTATTGGTGGTCTGCTCGATGGTCTTGACCGCAAGATCTCTGCGCGGATGCAGGGAAGAAAAGGACCGGGCATTCTTCAGCCATTTTACGACGTGGCAAAGCTGACACAGAAACAGCTTCTAGCAGTGAACAAGTTCCAGCTTCTGATGGT
>CAVHWG010000230.1:0-2130 GCA_963639645.1 Firmicutes bacterium TM09-10
CTTTTACATCCCGGACAACTCTCCTTAGGATACGCTCATCCGCGTCCGCCTCCACAAACACCTTGATGTCGATCAGGTCACGCAGTTCTTCGCTTGCCAGCGCGAGTATCCCCTCGATGATTAGGACACGCCTCGGCTCGATCCGCACCGTCTTGTCGGAGCGGTTATGTACCGTGTAATCATATACGGGACAATCCACGGCTCTTCCGCTTTTTAATTCCTTTATCTGTGCGATCATCAGCTCCGTTTCGAGCGATTCCGGAGCATCATAATTGACCTTTTTCCGCTCCTCAAACGGAAGTTCATCCTGCGCTCTATAATAATTGTCATAATAGATGACAGAAATCGCATCTTTAAATTCTTCCTTCAGGCGGTTGGTAAACGTCGACTTGCCTGAGCCTGTTCCGCCTGCCACTCCGATAATCGTGCATTCCATAAAAACACTTCTCCTTCTTGTACTCACTTGTGGACATAATACCATACTTTTTGCGGATATGCAAAAAATATCCCCACAGTCCTTTACTCAGATTTATTATTGCTTTTAGCGCTGTCCTTTTGTTCTCTTAGCCTCTATCCGTTCTTGATTATTAAGAAATGTGGCATGTATGACCACCAGTATATTCAGAAGTTCTTGTGAATCGCTCACATAGGCTTTACCATTTTCTCATAAAATAAGAACAAAAAAATACCAATGAGGTGAGCTTATGGATAAGAGAAGTGAATTAATCGGAAACACACTGAAAAGTTACCGCAAGAAAGTCGGATTAACAGTTCCGCAGGTGGCTGTTCTTCTTAAGGAACGCTACGATATGTGCGTTGCTGCTAAGACCATCTATGGCTGGGAGAGCAGTCAGTGTCTTCCACCAGCACAAAAGCTTCTGGCTTTGTGTGAGATCTATCAGATCAATAACATCAATACCACATTTACTCCGATGGTCGATGCTAAAAACTTTGGGATCACACAGTTGGAGAGACGTATCATCGAAGAATACCGCTGCCATCCGGATGTTCAGGTTGCGGTCTGCCGTCTCCTTGGCATCGAAAAAGATTCCTAACCAATATTTTAAAATGCCCGCCTCGATTTCCTCGATGCGGGCATTTTCATGCTTACACATTATACGCTGATAAACTACTCAGCTTTTTTGAATTTCATATCATCTTCCGTGAGCACTTCTCCGTCCATTACCTTCTGGATCAACTGCTGCGCATACGTTACATAATCGAAGTTTGGCTCCATGACGTAAGCTTTCGTCTTTGGCATAGAGTACGTTGTGCGCTTCTTTCCTTCTCCATCCATCGCAAAGGTCTGTACATTCCATGTTCCACCATCGCTTAACTGCATCTTCACAAGGTCACTCATCTCCGTGGTGGTGACATCCGTTGCAAACATTCCCTCAAGGCTGCTCATGATATCTGAATAGTTCGTGATAATCGCTCCGCTGGAAAGCTTTGCAACAAGCGCCTTGATCATCTGCATCTGGTGTCTTCCTCTCGCGAAATCACCATCGCCGAACGCATGACGCTCACGCACATAATTCAGCGCATATATACCATTCATATGTGTCATGCCCTTGGTATACTGATAACCGTCCACGCTGGTAAAGGACTTGTCAACATCGATATCGATTCCACCGATCGCATCGATCAATGTTTCAAAACCGGTAAAGTTGATCTTAAGATAATAGTTCACATCGATGCCGTACAAGTGTCCGAGTGTATCCATGGAACAATCAATTCCGTAAATACCACAGTGTGTCAGCTTATCTTTCTGCGTATATCCGCTGACAGAGATATCAATGTAATAGTCCCTCGGAGTATTGACAAGCAAAATCTGCTTGGTCTGAGGATTGACTACTGCAAGGATATTGACATCACTTCTCGTCTTGCTGGTAAGTGTGGTGTTTCTCGTATCAGAACCACTCAAGTATACGATAAACGGCTCCTTTGTGATGTCTGCCACACTATCGGTAACCTTCTGGATGACATCAACCTCATTGACAATGATTGCACGGGTGTCTGAAGAGAAGTTCGTAAACTCATCCATATCCTCAAGGATATCGATATAACTCTCATTTAAGAAAATAGCCCCGATATTGCCGGCATACAAGGCTTCTACCATATCAACTACCG